>NZ_QJRK01000024.1:0-95291 GCF_003205245.1 Pseudomonas sp. MB-090624
GGTGTGGCTGGCCTGGCTGGGGGAGGGCGCGCAGGCTGAATACTTTGCGCGCAACGCGTTGCAGGCGTTGACGCCGTATACGCAGACTGACCCTGTGCTGCTGCAGGCCGAGCTGCAGCGGGTGAAGGCACAAGGGTTCTGCATTGTCGACCAGGAATATGAAATCGGCATGCGCGTGCTGGGTGTGCCGTTGCTGGATCGCGCCGGCCAGTTGCAGGCGACGCTGACCATTACCACCCATGCCTCACGCTTGAGCATGGATGAAATCCGCTTGCGCTATCTACCGGCATTGTACGAGGCCCAAGCATTGTTGCGGCCGGTGCTGGGTTGAGCCCAGCACCGCAGGCCGCCGGTTCTACAGGGCGTCGGCCATAGCTTGGTCTTCGCCCAGGAAGCCGCCACTCTGGTGCTGCCACAGCCGCGCGTAAGTCCCTTGTTTGGCCAGCAGTTCGGCGTGAGTGCCTTGCTCGATGATGCGCCCCTCGTCCATCACGATCAGCCGGTCCATGGCCGCGATCGTCGACAAGCGGTGGGCAATGGCGATGACCGTCTTGCCCTGCATCATTTCATCCAGGCTCTCCTGAATCGCCACTTCCACTTCCGAGTCCAGCGCACTGGTGGCTTCGTCCAGCAGCAGGATGGGGGCGTTCTTCAACATCACCCGGGCAATGGCAATGCGCTGGCGCTGACCACCAGACAGCTTGATGCCGCGCTCGCCCACCAACGTGTCGTAACCACTGTTGCCCTGGCGGTCGCTGAGCTGGTCGATGAACCCGTCGGCCTGGGCATTGGCTGCGGCGGCGCGGATCTGCGCGTCGGTCGCATCCGGGCGGCCATAGGCAATGTTGTCGCGAATCGAGCGGTGCAGCAGTGAGGTGTCCTGGGTGACCATGCCGATGGCACTGCGCAGGCTGTCCTGGGTGACCTTGGCAATGTTCTGCCCGTCGATGCGGATTTCACCTTGGTCCACGTCATAGAAGCGCAGCAACAGGTTGATCAAGGTGGACTTGCCGGCACCCGAGCGCCCCACCAGGCCGACTTTCTCGCCGGGGCGTATGTGCAGGGTCAAGTCGTTGAGCACCTGGCGCTCGCCGTTGTAGTTGAAACTGACCTGGTCAAAACTGACCGCGCCACCTTTGCTCACCAGCGTGGTCGCATCCGCTGCATCCTGCACCTTGGGGCCGCGGGTCAGGGTGCCCATGCCGTCCTGTACGGTACCGATGTTCTCGAACAGCGAAGTGATCTCCCACATGATCCAGTGCGACATGCCGTTGATCCGCAGGGCCATGGCAGTGATCGCGGCTACCGCACCGGCGCCGACCTGGCCCTGGTGCCACAGCCACAGTGCATAACCGCCGGCGCCCATGATCAAGGCTACGACCAGCGCCTGGTTGACGATTTCGAACAGGCTGACCAGGCGCATCTGGCGAAAGCCGGTCTGCTTGAAATCCTCCATGGCGGCACGCGCGAAATGCGCTTCACGGTTTGAATGTGAGAACAGTTTCACCGTGGTGATGTTGGTGTAGGCGTCGGAAACCCGCCCGGTCATCGACGAGCGGGCGTTGGCCTGTTCCTGCCCGACCTTGCCCAGGCGGGGGACGAAATACAGCATGGCCAGGCCGAACAACAGCACCCAGGCAATGAAGGGCAGCATCAGTTTCAGGGCAAAACCACCGGCCAGGGCGATGATCGCGATGAAGTACACGCCGATCCCGGGCAGGATCTCGATAAGGGTGAACAACACGTCGCGTACTGCCAGTGCTGTCTGCATCACCTTGGTGGTGACCCGGCCAGAAAATTCGTCGGAGAAGAACGACAAGCTCTGGCGCAGCATCAGCCGATGGAAGTCCCAGCGCAACCGTAGCGGCAAATTGATTGCCAGCACCTGGTGCTGCACCATGGTGCGCAAGGCCACCAGCCCGACGCTGACCACCAGCACGATACCGATGCCCCACAGCACGCGGCTTTCCTCGGGGCTGACGGTGCTGCCCGCCTGCCAGGCGGCCAGCAGGTCCACTACCTGGCCAAGGAAGGCGAACAGCCAGGCCTCATAGACCGATACCCCGGCACTGAGCAATGCCAGCACCAGGATGTAACCACGGGCGCCGCGCGTACAGGCCCACATGAAGCGCAACAGCCCCATGGGCGGCGGCGGCACCTCGTCGGGCGGGAAGGGGTCGAGCCTGCGCTCAAAAATACGAAGCATGCTTGTCTCCGGGCATCTGCTTTGGCGTAACCGGTAACCATACAGCACTGGGCGCAATCCGCCTGCCAATAGACACCTGCGGCGCACATTCGATCAAGCCGGCGGGCTTGACAGGTGTCTGCTTCCCCTACCATTATCCAGCCATCTCCACGCAACGGGCTTGCCAGCATGTCCATGACAAACCACGCCATCTTCGCTTCGGGCTTCAATGCCCAGGCTGGTGCGTGCGTTGCCGTTGCCAAGAAATCCAAGAAACAGCCGCTCATCTGACCGAGGCGCGCTGTCTCGTCAGGTGGGCTGACGAGACAGAAGGCGCCAGGCAACCCCGCCCGACTTCCTCCACTCTTCGCCCTGCTGACGCTGACTTTCGGTCAACATCAGGAGTTTTTGCATGTCGAATTTCCGTGGTATCTGGATCGCCCTCGTCACGCCCATGCGCGCGAATGAAATCGACTTCGCCGGGCTGGAAAAGCTGGTGAAGCATTTGCTCGAAGAGGGCGTGGCCGGTTTTGTGGTGTGCGGTACTACGGGCGAGGCTGCGGCGCTGTCCAAGGCCGAGCAACTGGCGGTGCTGGATGCCGTGCTGGGCTGGGTGGAGCCGGGCAGGGTGGTGATGGGGTTGTCGGGTTACAACCTGGATGAACTGCTGGCCTTCCAGGCGCAGGTCCAGCAGCGGCCGCTGGGCGGGCTGCTGGTTCCCGCACCGTGCTATATCCGCCCTTCGCAAGCGGGTATCGAAGCCTTCTTCCGCACCGTCGCCGATGCAGCCCGCGTGCCGGTGATCGTCTACGACATACCTTACCGTACCGGCGTACGCATCGAGCAGGATACCCTGCTGCGTATCGTGCGCCACCCGCGCATTGCTGCGGTCAAGGACTGCAGTGGCGACCTGGAAACCACCCTGGCGCTGATCCAGGACGGTAACGCCCAGGTGCTGGCCGGTGAAGACCTGCAGATCTTCAACAACCTGTGCCTGGGGGGCGCGGGGGCCATTTCGGCTTCGGCGCATGTGCGTGCGGACCTTTACGTGCGCATGCTGCGCCAGGTGGACGCAGGTGACTGGGCGGCGGCGCGCGGCACTTTCTACCAACTGCTGCCATGGCTGAAAATGGCCTTTGCCGAGCCCAACCCGGCTGTGGTCAAGGCGGCATTGATGCTGCAGAACCTGATTGGCGATGAGGTGCGCGCCCCTATGCAGGCGTGCACGGCGGCGACCCGGGGCAAGCTGCAAGAGGTGCTGGCCGCACTCGGCGCCTGAGCCAGGGTATCTTCACGGGGGCACGGGGAGTAGCATCGGCCCCATGCGCCTTCACAGCGTCCAGGTTTTCGACCTGGAGGCAGTGTCAGAAGGCATCACGCCCCTCGACCCGGTAGCCTTGCCACAGCCATGCCAGACGGTTTCCCAGCGTTGCCCTCGCTTAACGCGCTACGTGTTTTTGAAGTGGTCGCCCGCCACCTGAACTTCCGGCTGGCGGCCGAGGAGCTGGGCGTGACCCAGGCCGCTGTTGCGCAACAGGTACGCGGGCTGGAAGCGAGCCTTGGCCTGCGCCTGTTCGAGCGCCTGCCCCGCGGCCTGGCGCTGACCGATGCGGGCTTGGGCTACAGCGCCAGCATCCGCAACGCCCTGGCCATGATCGATGAGGCGACGCGCCTGCTCCGGCCACAGGCTGCCCACTTGACGGTCAGCGTGACCCCGACCTTTGCCTCGAAATGGCTGATACCCCGGCTCGGCGCGTTTGCCCAGCGCCACCCCGACATCGATTTGCGGGTGTTGGCGACCGATCGGTTGTCGCACTTCGGCACTGACAGCGTGGATGTTGCCGTGCGCTACGGCAACCCGGACGTCGGCGCGGGGCTGAACAGTGAACGTTTGATGGAGCAGCGGATTGTCGCGGTAGCCAGCCCGGCCCTGTTCAAGGGGGCCCACGCGCCCACTAGCTTCGCGCAATTGCAAGCGTTCGTCATGCTGCACGACGCCCACGATTTCTGGCCCAGGTTCCTGGCCGAGTTGTTCCCCCAGCACGGTCAACCCAGCGCCCGGAATCTGCGCTTCAACCAGACCTCGCTGGCTATCGACGCCGCCCTCAGCGGGCAGGGCATTGCCTTGGCCAGCCTGGCCTTTGTCAACGAGGACATCGCCGCTGGCAGGCTGAGCCAGGTGTTCGACCATGAATTGCGGCTCGACAAGTCGTTCTACCTGGTATGGCCACGCAAGCTGCAGCAACCCAAGGCGCTTGGTACCGTGCTGCAATGGCTCAAGGACCAGGCCGGCCCTCGCTGAGCCGGTTCGGCTAGTGGGCGTACTTCCTTGCCCCGGCCACACACATCACCGCCCCCAGCGTGACCACCAGCATCATCCAGCTGACGTGTTCGTGCAGCAACAAGGCTGCCAGGCCAAGCCCCATGAAGGGTTGCAGCAGTTGCAGTTGGCCCACGGCCGCAATGCCACCCTGCACCAGCCCCCGGTACCAGAACACGAAGCCGATCAGCATGCTGAACAGGGACACGTAGCCAAAGCTGAACCATGCAGGGGCGCCTGCCCTGGCCAACACATCCGCGGTTGGCAGGTTGGCGATGGTCAGCAGCAGCATCAGCGGCAGCGCCACGATCAAGGCCCAGCTGATCACCTGCCAGCCCCCCAGCCTTCTGGAAAGGCGCGCGCCCTCGGCATAACCCAACCCGCAAACCAGCACCGCCGCCAACATCAGCAGGTCACCGCTTGCCGACGCTTCGGCGCCATTGAGCAATGCGTAGCCTGCGACCAGCCCGGCACCTGCAAACGAGAACAGCCAGAACAACGGCCGCGGCCGCTCCCCGCCACGCAGTACGGCAAACCCGGCGGTGCACAGGGGTAAAAGCCCCACGAACACGATGGAGTGGGCAGAACTGATGTGCTGCAGGGCCAATGCCGTCAGTAGCGGAAACCCGATCACCACGCCCAGTGCGGTCACGGCCAACGGCAGCAAGTCAGCGCGTTGCGGGCGAGGCTGCCTCAGCAAGATCAGTACAAGCGCACCCAGCAGGCCGGCGATGGACGCCCTGGCGCAGGTCAGGAAGGTGGGCTCGAAAGCTGCCACAGCCACCCGCGTTGCCGGTAACGAGCCAGCAAAGATGGCGACGCCGATAAACCCGTTGATCCACCCGCTTGTTGTTTTTTCCATGGCCATACCCTTCGTTCATCCAGGCCCCAGTACAGCACCGACAACACGAGGAAGGCCATGTACAATCCAGTACAGTTGAACCGAACTGTTATGCCTATGAAACCAGTACAGTCGAGGGTGTGATGAGCCGGAACGGAACGCGGATTGATGCGGTGATGGGCGAAATAAAATCGCGGATAGCCTCGCGAACCTATACCCCTGGTGCCAGAATCCCCTCGGTGCGGGCCATGGCGCGGGCCCTGCAGGTGTCGGTGTCTACCGTGCTGGAAGCCTATGAACGGTTGATGGCCGAGGGGCTGCTCAATTCTCGCCCGGGCTCCGGCTTTTACGTCGCCGGGCCGGTCGCGCCATTGGTGCTGACCGAACTGGCGCCCAGGCTCGACCGGGAAGTGGACCCGTTATGGATCTCGCGCCAGT
This sequence comes from Pseudomonas sp. MB-090624, assembly GCF_003205245.1. Lineage (NCBI taxonomy): Bacteria > Pseudomonadati > Pseudomonadota > Gammaproteobacteria > Pseudomonadales > Pseudomonadaceae > Pseudomonas > Pseudomonas sp. MB-090624. The sequence continues at coordinate 5,785 of NZ_QJRK01000024.1, forward strand.
CCTTGGAAACTGCCAGCGACGCGATGAAACCGGGGTGTGGCTGGCTGCCTGCCGCCTGGATGTACGAGGCGGGCATGCGCAAAGCGTTGCGCACCCTGGCGCGTTCCGACACCGTGAAGCTGACCGACTACGCCTCACCGCTTGGGCATCCGCCGCTCAGGCAGTTCTTGTCGCGGCGTTTGGCGGGGACCGGGATCGAAGCCCCGGCAGACCACATCATGCTCACCGAGTCCGGCACCCATGCCATTGACCTGATTTGCCGCTTTCTGCTGCAGTCTGGTGACACGGTGCTGGTCGACGACCCGTGCTATTTCAATTTCCACGCCCTGCTCAAGGCGCACAGGGTGAACATCGTCAGTGTGCCCTACACGCCGGCAGGCCCGGACATCGAGGCGTTCGGTGCTGCCTTGCGTGAGCATGCGCCACGGTTGTACATCACCAATGCCGGCATTCACAACCCGACCGGCGCCAGCCTGTCGCCGGTCACGGCACACCGGCTGCTGAAGTTGGCCGACAGCTCCAGCCTGGTGATCGTGGAGGACGAGATTTTCGCGGATTTCGAGGCCACACCGGCGCCTCGCCTGGCGGCCTTCGACGGGCTTTCGCGGGTCATCCAGATCGGCAGCTTTTCCAAGACCATCTCCGCCTCCATTCGCTGCGGCTACATTGCTGCGCGTGGTGAATGGATCGAGAGCTTGGTCGATCTGAAGATTGCCACCACCTTCGGCGGTGGCCGCCTTGGTGCAGACATCATTTACCAGGCCATTACCGACAGTGGCTACCGCAAACACATGGAGGGTGTTCGCCAGCGCCTGGCCCAGGCAATGACCACAACGGTCGCCAGGCTGCGCGCCCTGGGCACCGAGCCTTGGATAACGCCCCAGGCAGGCATGTACGTGTGGTGCCAGTTGCCCCACGGTAAAGATGCCGCCACGCTGGCCAAGGCCTGCTTGAGCGAAGGCGTGGTGCTGGCCCCTGGCAATGCATTCAGCCAAGCCGGTACTGCCGGTGATTTCCTGCGTTTCAACGTGGCCCAATGTGCAGATGACAGAATCTGGGAAGTGTTGGCGCGGGCGTTGCGCGGTTGAGAGGTCTAGGGCCCGGCGCCATCCCCGTTGCCCGGCCGGGCGGTGACCCGTAAGGTTCAGTGGCATCTGCTTCAGCAGGTGGCAATGCCAGGTTCATGCTGTGGCGTTCGGATTTTGGATTATCGTTTGGCGCAATCGCCAGTCACGGATCAAACGAATATGAGCGATACCCCCCAGGCCGGCCGTAGTTACTGGGCAGTTTTCCTGATTTTTTTGCGATTGGGCCTGACTTCGTTTGGCGGCCCCATCGCACACTTGGCTTATTTCCGGGATGAATTCGTTGTGCGTCGACAGTGGCTAAGCGCGCGCAGTTATGCGGATTTGGTCGCCCTTTGCCAGTTTCTGCCCGGGCCTGCAAGCAGTCAGGTCGGCATCGCGCTTGGGCTGAGCCGCTTGGGCTATGGCGGTGCACTGGTTGCCTGGCTGGGCTTCACCCTACCATCGGCGATTGCCTTGATCCTCTTCGCTCAGGGCCTGGCCTGCTATGGCGATGCGGTGCCCACTGGCGTGTTGCACGGTTTGAAGGTGGTGGCGGTGGCGGTAGTCGCACAGGCGGTATGGGGTATGGCGCGTAATGCGTGCACCGATGCACCGCGCATGGCCATCATGGCGGCAGCGACCTGTTTCGTGCTGCTGCTGCCTTCGGCCTTAGGGCAAGTGGGCGTCATTGGCGTTGCCGCACTCATCGGTCTATTGCTGTTCAAGCCCCAGCCGGGGGCATGCCATGATTCACTGCCCATCAGCATTCGCCGTTGCGCAGGCTTATGTTGGCTGGCCTTGTTCTTGACCTTGCTGCTGGGGCTGCCGCTGCTGGCAACGTTATTCCCCGGCCAGACGCTGTCGATGCTGGACGCGTTCTACCGTTCCGGCTCGCTGGTCTTCGGTGGCGGGCATGTGGTGCTGCCGCTATTGGAGGCGCAAGTCGTGCCATCTGGGTGGGTCGACAAAGACGCATTCCTGGCTGGCTATGGCGCGGCTCAAGCCGTCCCAGGGCCGCTTTTCACCTTCGCAGCCTACCTCGGCGCCTCAATGAACCAGGCGCCCAGCGGCTGGCTGGGGGGCCTGATCTGCCTGGTGGCGATTTTCGCGCCTGCGTTCCTGCTGGTTGTGGGTGTTTTGCCGTTCTGGCAGCGGCTGCTGCGCAACAGCCGCACCCAAGCGGCACTGCTGGGCATCAATGCGGCAGTGGTGGGGTTATTGCTTGCCGCCTTGTATCAGCCCGTATGGACGAGTGCGATTCGCGCCCCACATGACGCTGGCCTGGCCCTTCTGGCGCTGGTTGCCTTGATGTTCTGGAAATTGCCGCCGTGGCTGGTTGTACTCTGCAGCGGCGGCCTGGGCTGGCTGTTGGATATCGCCCTGACAGGCTAATTACTGATGTCTGCAATCGCGGGGTGGATTGCCCGGAGCGTTGCGTCACTGCCACCGCAGCCCTGAAAACATAAATCACCGAAAGGTGCTTGACCGGAGAGAACGATCGTTCTACATTCGTCCCATGAGCAGACCAACGATAGATCACAGAGACCAGATCCTGGCCACCGCCGAGAAACTCATCTACGAAAACGGGATTCATGCCACGGGTATGGATTTACTGGTGAAAACTTCAGGCGTGTCGAGAAAGGGCATCTACAACCACTTCGCTACCAAAGATGATATTGCCGCTGCGGCCTTGGGGGCCCGCGACGTACGCTGGATGCAGTGGTTCAGGACTGAATGCGATAAAGCAGCCACGCCATACGCTCGCATACTGAACATGTTCACTGTGTTGAAAGGCTGGTTCGAGTCGGATGGTTTTCGCGGTTGTGCATTCATCAACACGGCAGGCGAGGTCGGGGACCCTGAAGATCCCATTCGCCAGATCGCCAAGTTGCACAAGCAGAAACTCTTGGACTACACGCTTGAACTGGCTGAGCAATTGAATGTTCGGCACCCGCCGGTCTTGGCCCGGCAGTTGTTTGTCCTGATCGAAGGCGCGATCACCATGGCGCGTGTCATGGGGGATTATCACGCTGCTGATGATGCCAAGGAAGTTGCGCAACTTTTGCTGAAAGAGTTTGCGCCCTGACGTTTGAATGCCTGAAGTTGTAATCACACTTTGCTGCCCAACTTGACTGGAGTCATTACCATGTCCAACGCCCAAACTCGCCCGCCACTTCCACCTTTTACCCGTGAAACAGCCATCGAGAAAGTTCGACTTGCTGAAGATGGCTGGAACAGCCGCGACGCGGAAAAAGTCTCGCACGCCTATACGCTGGATACCCAATGGCGTAACCGCGTTGAGTTCGCCACCAACCGCGAAGAAGCGAAAGGTTTCCTGACCCGCAAGTGGAAAAAAGAGCTGGATTACCGTCTGATCAAAGAGCTCTGGGCGTTTACCGATAACCGCATCGCCGTGCGTTACGCTTACGAGTGGCATGATGATTCCGGTAACTGGTTTCGCTCCTACGGTAATGAGAACTGGGAATTCGAAGCGGATGGCCTGATGCACCGTCGCTTCGCCTGCGTTAACGATATGCCTATCAAGGAAAGCGAGCGCAAGTTCCACTGGCCGTTGGGCCGCCGTCCGGATGACCACCCTGGGCTGAGCGAGCTCGGGCTGTAAGTGATCTTCCGCCTGAGCGTCTTCGTTGGCGAGCTAGCCCTGCCTACAGAACGCATCAGGGCTCACGGTTGTTTGCCAGAAGATTTGCAGCCGGTGCGAGGGGCCGCGGCGAGTGGCTGAGCTTCTCGCTGATCAATGCGCCGAGCTGCTCAGCCTGGGCAGCGCTGGCGCAATTGGTGAAGCTCAGCAGCAGCCCTGAACGGCGGGGAAGCGCCAGATGCCAGCGCGACAGGGCCTGTACCGCGATCCCCTTGGCCAGCAATTGCTCCGCCAGGAACGTGTCGCTTACCCCCTGCGGCAGGCGCAGCAGCAAATGCATGCCGCCTGGGGACCGCTCGACATGCCAACCTTTGGGCAAGCTCCGCTCCAGTGCGCCGAGGGTCAAGGCCCGGCGTTCGTTGTAGAGCCGGCGCATGCGTTGGATATGACGGGTGAAATGGCCCTCGGCAATGAACTGCGCCACCAAGGCCTGGGTCATCGAGGGTGAACCGCCGGAAAACAGTGCGTGGGCGACCCGCTCGAACGCTGCAACCTGAGCCAGGGGCACCACCAGGTAGGCCAGGCGGATACCGGGGAACAGCACTTTGCTGAAGGTGCCCGCATACAGCACCCGCCCATTGCGATCCAGGCTGGCAAGCGGCGGGAGCGGGCGGCTGACATAGCGGTACTCGCTGTCGTAGTCGTCCTCCACGATCCAGGCCCCGGTGCTGGCGGCCCAGTCCAGCAGCAGTTGCCGTCGCGGCAGCGACAAGGCCATGGACAGGGGGCTCTGATGGCCCGGTGTGACCATGGCGACCTGCGCCGCCCTGGCGTTGGCGATAGCCTGCTCGACATTCATGCCCTCGGCATCCACTGCCACCCCCTCCAGTTCAAGCCCGAATTGGCGAAGTACCTGGCGCGTGACCGGATAACCCGGGTCTTCAACCCAGGCGCGCTCGCCGTTGCGCAACAACGTCTGCGCTACCAGCGACAGGCTGCTGCGCCAACCGCTGGTGATGAACACCTGCTGGGCCGTGCAAGCGATGCCCCGTGACATCTGCAGGTACGAGGCAATCGCGCTGCGCAGTGCTGGCAGCCCAAGGGGCGGCGGGTAGTCCAGGTCACCCGGCTGCATCCCGCGCAGGTAGCGAGCACCCAGGCGCGCCCAGATCTTGCGCGGGAAGGCATCCATCGCCGGCAAACCCATTTGAAATGGCAAAAGCTGTGGCGGGCGCCGCAGGGCGTCCGGGTCCTCGGGACCATCACTGGCCGGGGGCTGCGCTGTCGCCGCGGCTGCGGGCGGGCGCAGCGCAGGGTTGACCACGGTGCCTTTCTGCTTCAGCGCCAGCAGGTAGCCCTCACTGGTGAGCAACGAATAGGCAAGCTCGACGGTGCCACGTGCCACCCCCAGCTCATTGGCCATGGCCCGCGCAGACGGCAAGCGGTCACCCGGCGCCAAGGTGCCTGCTGCTATCGCGGCGAGCACACGGTTGTAGAGTTGCCGGTAGAGCGGCGCGGCGGAGCGCTCATCGAGCGGTGCGAAGGATGGAGAAGAAAACGTCATCATGGCCTAGTTCATATACCCTTTCTTGGCTCATTCAAATGGGTTGAACGTGGTTCATCATAGCCCCGTCACCCATCGAGCGAGCTTTGCCACCATGACGTTCACCCCGACCCCCTCAGTACCGCGCGAGCCTGACCTGGCTGATTCGGACCTGCGCCATCTGGACGGCGAGAATGACCTGCATCTCGCGTTCCCGGTCATGCAGCAACTGCGCCCGCACCTGGCTGGCGAGGCCGACTTCATCGGCCGCGTCCAGCGTATGCGCGCTGAAGGCTATCGGCTGCTCGGGGGCTTCGACTCAGGCCAACTCGTGGCGCTGGCAGGTTACCGCCTTCAGGAAAACCTGGTCTACGGGCGGTTCCTGTATGTGGACGACCTGGTCACCGCCGAAACGCAGCGTGGCCAGCAGTGGGGCGCACGATTGCTGGCTGCCTTGCAGCGGTTGGCCCAGGCCACGGGGTGTGCGCGCCTTGTGCTCGATACCGGGTTGGCCAATACCCGCGCCCAACACTTCTATTCCCGTGAAGGCCTGCACAACAGTGCCACGCGCTTCCAAAAACAGTTCGCTGCGCCTTGAGCGGCAGCACGTCTCTCATAGAGGTAACTTCATGACGTCGTCAGAGCAGCCCAGGGCGCCTTTGCGCATTCTTCGCCTGATCGCCAGCCCGAACGGTCAGGCATCAGAAAGCTTCAAACTGTCCCAGCACATTCTGCTCGGCTTGGCCGTGCAGGCTGGCAGGCGCGGTATCCAGGTCACCGATTTCGACCTCAATGACCTGGCGCCGGTCGACGCCGGGTATGCCCAGGCCCTGGCCAACCTGGGAGGGCCTGAAGCCGTAGCGCAAGACGGCACATTGAACCGTTCCGACGAACTGATTGGCCAGTTGCAGGCCTGCGACCTGCTGCTGATTGCCACGCCAATGCATAACTACAGCGTGCCAGCACCGCTCAAGGCCTGGATCGATCACGTGGTACGGGTCGGCATCACGTTCCTGAGCACCGCGGCAGGCAAGGTGGGCACGGTGGTGGATCGGCCGGTTTATGTGGCCGTAGCCTCCGGGGGCTACATCAGCGGGCCGAATGCCCGCCAACCCGACTTTCTCCGGCCATACCTGTCCGCCGTACTTGCCACGATTGGCCTAAAGCAGGTCAATTACTTCACCCTCGAGGGCACCGCCAGAGGGGCGGAGTTTCTGCAAGCGGCCAGGGCTGCTGCACAGGCTGAAGTGCAAGGGTTCTTCGCCGCGTCTTCCAAGCCGCTACCGCAGGGGCAACACGCATGAGTCGTCTGAACTGGTTTACCGCCTCGCCTGGGGCCGCCAAAGCCCTCACTGGGTTACATCAGTTCGTGACAACGCAGACCGATCTACCGGCACCCTTGATTCATCTGGTTTTTCTGCGGGTGTCTCAACTCAACGGTTGTGCGCACTGTATTGACCTGCATTCGCGTGATCTGCTCAAGACGGGCATGTCGGTGGATAAACTGCTGTTGGTGCCGGTCTGGCATGAAGCGCACTACCTGTTCTCGGCGCAGGAGCGCTCGGCCCTGGCCTGGGCAGAGGAAGTGACCCGGGTCAGTGAGACGCATGTATCGGATGAGGCCTACGCCGCCGCGTCGGCCGCGTTCACAGAAAAAGATTTGGTCGAGCTCACCGCGGCCATTGCCGCGATGAACGCGTTCAACCGCATGGGTGTCAGCTTCCGCTTGCGACCGGCCGCGAAAGCATGAGGGTTGGTGGCAGGGGTTCAGGCCTGTAGCGGCGACCTCCTGCCCGTGATGCTTAAAGCGTACCGATGCGAGCCAGCGCTTGCTGGAGCTGATCGCGTTGCAGCGTGTCGAAGGGCAGGGCGAAGAATGCTTCGCAACGGGCTGTTATCCGCGCCAGGGTGGAGTGGAAAGCCGCGTCGACGGTCGCTGCATCGCCCTCTACATCGGACGGGTCCTCCAGGCCCCAGTGCGCCTTCAGTGCCGTGCCGAAGTACACCGGGCAGGCTTCGCCGGCGGCCTTGTCGCACACGGTGACCACGATGTCGGGCGGGCACCCCTCGAATGCCTCGTTACCCTTGCTGCTCAGGCCCTGGGTCGAAATCCCGGCCTGCTGCAGGATGGTCAGGCTGCGAGGCAACACCTGGCCCTTGGGAAAACTGCCGGCACTGACGGCTTCAAAGCCGTCAGGCGCCAGGTGATTGAACACGGCCTCGGAAAGGATGCTGCGGCAGCTGTTGGCCGTGCACATGAACAGAACTCGCATGGGGGCTCCTCCGCTTGTTGGCGGACTATCAGAGGCTAAGGCGCAGTGCCAAAGCCGAAAGGGTGATCAACAGCACGGGCAGGGTCAGCAAAATGCCGACCTTGAAGTAGTAACCCCAGGTTATCCGCACGCCTTTGCGCGCCAGCACATGCAGCCAGAGCAGTGTTGCCAGGCTGCCGATAGGGGTGATTTTCGGGCCCAGGTCGCAGCCAATCACATTGGCGTAGATCATCGCCTCGCGCACCAGGCCTTGCGCTTCGCTGGCCTGGATCGACAACGCGCCGACCAGCACGCTGGGCATGTTGTTCATGACCGAAGACAGCAACGCTGCGATCAATCCAGTGCCCAGGGTGGCACTCCACAGCCCTTGTTGCGCCAGGCGGTCGAGCAGTTGGGTGAGCATGTCGGTCAGGCCGGCATTTTTCAGCCCGTAGACCACCAAGTACATGCCGAGCGAGAAAATCACCACCTGCCAGGGGGCCTCGCGCAGCACGCGGCGGGTCGCAATGCGCTGCCCGCGCGCGGCGACCGCGAACAGTAGGGCGGCACACACGGCTGCCACTGCACTGATCGGGATACCCAGTGGCTCAAGGGCGAACAGGCCCACCAGCAACGCCAGCAACACCCAACCCCCGACCGTGAAGGTGGCACGGTCGTGGATCGCTTCGCCGGGCGTTTTCAGGGCTGCAACGGTGTAGTGCTGCGGTATGTCACGGCGAAAGTACAACGACAGTACCAGCAGCGTCGCGGCGACGCTGGCCAGGTTCACCGGCACCATCACCGAAGCGTACTCGGCGAAGCCCAACCCGAAGTAATCGGCCGAAACGATGTTCACCAGGTTGGAGACAACCAGCGGTAGGCTGGCGGTATCGGCGATAAAGCCGGCGGCCATGACGAAAGCCAGCGTCGCAGCCGGCGAGAAACGCAGGGCCAGCAGCATCGACATGACGATGGGGGTGAGGATCAGCGCCGCACCGTCGTTGGCGAACAATGCCGACACGGCAGCACCGAGGAGTATGCAGAAGGCGAACAGGCGGTAGCCGCTGCCATTGGCCCAGCGCGCCACATGCAGGGCTGCCCATTCGAAAAACCCAGCTTCGTCGAGCAGCAGGCTGATGATGATGACGGCGATGAACGTGAACGTGGCGTTCCAGACAATGCCCCAGACCGCCGGGATGTCGTGCAGCGAAACGGCACCTGTGGCAAGGGCGATGACCGCGCCGAGCGCGGCGCTCCAGCCAACGCCAAGCCCTTTGGGCTGCCAGATGACCAGGGTAAGGGTGAAAACGAAGACTGCAATGGCGACCAGCATAGGGTTCTTTCTCGTTGTTGATCAGCAGCAGGCAGAGCCCCGGACAGGGCGGCCATCCATGTTCTGCAGGCGTTGGGTGTTGTGTGCCAACCATTGCTCGTTGGCCTGTAGCGTCGCCTGCAGAACCGCGTTGACCCAAGTGGGCAGGTCCGGGTTGAGGCGGTAATACACCCATTGCCCCTGGCGTCGGTCCAGCAACAGGCCACTGCTGCGTAGCTGGGCCAGGTGGCGGCTTATCTTCGGCTGGCTGTCGTTCAGCGCGCACATCAACTCGCAGACGCAAAGTTCACCCAGGCTGGCGATCAGCAGGGTGGCGCGGGCTCGGGTTTCGTCGGCCAGGCATTTGAACACTTCAGGTGGGGTAATCATGGCAGTGTCTTTACATATGGAAATCCGAATATACGTATTTCCATATGTGTTGTCCAAGCGGATTTGTGATCTGCCGCCGCGGCCGCGCCTTGTCATTTGCCGGGGCTTGAGGCAGGGTCGAGGGCAATGACGTCCCTGCCAAAGGAGCCAGCCCATGTCAAAGCTTTATCCCAGTGTCGACCCCGAGGGTTTGATCGAGTACTCGGTGGTGTACACCGACCGCTCCCTAAACCATATGTCACAGGCATTTCAGGGCGTGATGAAGAACATCTCCGGCACCTTGAAACAGGTCTACAACGCCCAGGGTGTGGCTGTGGTGCCGGGCAGTGGCACGTTTGGCATGGAAGCGGTGGCGCGGCAGTTCGCCACTGGCCAGCAGTGCCTGGTGATCCGCAACGGCTGGTTCAGTTATCGCTGGAGCCAGATTCTCGAGATGGGCAACATTCCGGCGGCTACCACGGTGCTGAAAGCCAGGCCGGTGGAAACCGGGCGCCAGGCGGCCTATGCGCCACCGCCGCTGGATGAAGTGCTGGCGGCGATTGCGGCACACAAACCGCAGGTGGTCTTTGCCCCGCATGTCGAAACGTCATCCGGGATCATGCTGCCCGACGATTACCTGCGCGCGGTGGGTGAGGCCGTGCATGCAGTAGGCGGCTTGTTCGTGCTGGACTGCATCGCCTCCGGCGCGGTGTGGGTCGATATGCACACATGCGCCGTCGACCTGCTGCTCAGCGCGCCGCAGAAGGGCTGGAGTGCTTCCCCATGCTGCGCCCTGGTGATGTTCAGTGCCCTGGCCCTGCAACGCATCGAGCAGACACAGAGCAGCAGTTTTGCCTGCGACCTGAAAAAGTGGCTGCAGATCATGCAGGCTTATGAGCAGGGCGGGCATGCCTACCACGCGACCATGCCTAGCGATGCACTGGCAAGGTTCAACGGCGTGATGAACGAGATGCGCGCCTACGGCTTCGACGCACTGCGGGCCGAGCAACAGGCCCTCGGCAAGCGGGTGCGCGCCCTGTTGGCCGGCAAAGGCATCAAGAGCGTGGCTGCCAGCGGTTTCCAGGCCCCGGGTGTAGTGGTGAGCTACACCGATGATGCCGCCATCAAGAACGGCAGCAAATTTGCCGACCACGGGCTGCAGATCGCCGCTGGGGTGCCGCTGCAGTGCGATGAGCCGGCAGATTTCCAGACTTTCCGCATTGGCCTGTTCGGGCTGGAAAAGCTGCAGCATATCGAGCGCACCGTCAGCACGCTGGAGCAGGCGCTGGAAGAGGTGCTGGCGGAATAAGGGTTCCCGCCCACCCTTGCAGCCAAGCCGCTTCGCTATTGTCGTCGCCAGACCTCGCCTTGCTCGCTAACCACCCAAGGCTTGTCAGCCGCGTCGATGCACACCCCGCCTACCCAACGCTGAGCAGGGTGCTGGTCGAGCCAGTGGCGCTGGCCGGCCAGCACCTGTTCGGCGAGTGCGGTCAGCCGTAATGGCCGATGGGCCCAGGCGTCGCCCGGGCCTTCGCGCAGCAGCGGGTGGGGTGTATGGAGCAACGGCTGCAGCAGGGCATGGAACATCATGTCGCCCAGGTAAGGGAGCGGCTCATCCTGCTGCATCAGTTGGGTAAACACGCGTCCGGCTGGCAGCTCCCCATGCGATGCCAGAACGCGCAGCAGCAGGCGTTCGGTCAAGCTCAAGCCGTCGCTGGCGCCAGGCAGCTCTTGCAGCTGGCGCGCCAGTGCCCGGCCCAACAGCGGCAAAGGCCGGTGCTGGCGGCCAGCGAGGGCGGCCCAGACTTGGGGTTCAGCGGCGGTGTAGGCAGCCCAAGCCTGGCGCGCCAAGGTCAGTGCATCCTCACCCAGCGCGCGACGTTGTGGCCATAGCCAGGCCAGCAGATCCGGGGCCAGTTGGCCGATACCGATGAAGCGCTCTACGCCAGGGACCTGGTCGATTTCGATCAGCTCCAGGCGTCGCGGCAAACAGGGCAGGCTGGCGAGCACGCGGATCAGGAACAACTGGTCGTAAGCGTCGGCTTCGCACCACAGCACCAGCTGGCTGTCGCCGTTCAAACCGGCCAATGCGGCTTGCTGTGCAGCCTGGCGCGGGGCGACAGCCTCGGCGCTGAGGTTGAACGCTTGCTGTATGAACGCGCCGCGCACCGGCCAGTACCGATCTTCTGGCAGGGCCGGCACCGGCCCCATCACCATGGGGTCGTCGAACATCTGGAAAGCGCCGGCAAACCCCGCAACCCGCAAGCTGTGGGCAATATCGTTACCGCAGCGCCAATGCTGCACGGCGGCTTCGTCATCGGCAGCGAAGCCAGGCTGGCGTGCGGCGAACGCTACGGCATCGGCATGCGCCTTGAGCTTGGGCCAGCTGGCGAAGCCGGCTTCGCGGGCCACCAGCCATTGGGTATCGGCAAGGCGATAATGGGGGCCAGGCAGGCCAAGGGTACGCAACTGTTCCCGGGCGTCGTCGGCCTGGTGGTGCTTCAGGGCGTTGAGCAAACGCTTGGCGCGTTTGCGCAAAGCGGCAAGATCGAGCAGGCCATGGTGGCGGGATGCATGGATGGTGGGCATGCCAACTCCTTTGAGGCTCGGTCCGCCGACAAGCCTGGAGCTGGTATGGAAACAGGTTATCGCATGGCTCGGGTAACCCCTTTGCGCGGACCGCAGGCGCAGCCAGCGCCAGGGCTCGACTTTAACCGCATCGCGGCTTGGCTGGCAAACCCAGGCTTTCCCTGCCGAGCCCGCCAACGCATGCGCTGCCAGGCACCGCGCGGGTTGCTTGGCGAGGCCCCGCATGCAGGCAACATCTGTTCGGTTACCGCCCACAAGCATGCCTGAGCCCCTCAAGCCGGCACCGCGCCGCTCCGATAGCAGCACACCCACCGTCGAATCATCGATCAGAAGTGGTGCCAACCAGGAGTACTGCCCGCATGCTTGCCAACTTGAAGATCCGCACCGGAATGTTCTGGGTATTGTCGCTGTTCAGCCTGACCCTGCTGTTTTCCACCCTCAGTGCCTGGCGAGCGGCGGTTGGCAGTGACCAGCAGATCACCGAACTGGACCAGACTGCGCACCAGTCGGACCGCTTGAACAATGCCTTGCTGATGGCCATTCGTTCCAGCGCCAACGTGTCGTCGGGCTTCATCGAGCAACTCGGCGGCCACGACGACAGTGCTGCCAAGCGCATGGCACTGTCGCTCGAGTTGAACGAAAAAAGCCAGAAGCTGGTCGACGAATTCGTCGAAAACAGCCGCGAGCCGGCCCTGCGCACTTTGGCGACCGAGTTGCAGGCGACCTTCGCCGAATACGCCGCCGCGGTGGCCGGGCAGCGTGAGGCCACCCGCCAGCGCTCGCTGGAGCAATATTTCAAGGTCAACGTTGACGCCGGTAACGCCATGGGCCGGTTGCAGGCGCTACGTCAGCAACTGGTTGGCGAATTGGGCCAGCGTGGCCAGCAGATCATGCTCGAGTCCGATCGCCGCCTGGCCCGTGCGCAGTTGCTCAGCCTCGGCCTGCTGGCGCTGACCTTGGCCCTGGCAGCCCTGTGCTGGGGCTTCATCGCCCAGCGAGTGCTGCACCCCCTGCGTGAGGCCGGCCAGCACTTCCAGCGTATTGCCGGGGGCGACCTGAGCGTGCCAGTGCAGGCACAAGGCAGTAACGAGATCGGCCAGCTGTTCCACGAGTTGCAGCGTATGCAGCAAAGCCAGCGCGACACCCTGGGCCAGATCGGGCGCTGTGCCCGGCAACTGGACGAAGCCGCCACTGCGCTGGACGCGGTAACCGAGCAAAGCGCCAACAACTTGCGCCAACAGGGGCTGGAGCTGGAACAGGCAGCCACTGCCGTGACCGAAATGACCACCGCCGTGGAGGAGGTTGCACGCAATGCCATCAGCACCTCGCAGACCACCAGCGAGTCCAACCAGCTAGCCACGCAAAGCCGCCGCCAGGTGAGCGACAATATCGACGGCACCGAGGCCATGACCCGCGAGATCCAGACCAGCAGTACCCACCTGGAGCAGTTGGTGGGGCAGGTGCGCGATATCGGCAAGGTGCTGGAAGTGATCCGCTCGGTCTCCGAGCAAACCAACCTGCTGGCGCTGAACGCCGCCATCGAAGCGGCGCGTGCCGGGGAGGCGGGCCGCGGCTTTGCCGTGGTGGCCGATGAAGTGCGTACGCTGGCCTACCGCACGCAACAGTCGACCCAGGAAATCGAGCAGATGATCGGCCGCGTACAGGCCGGCACCGAAGCGGCAGTGGCGTCGATGCAGGCCAGCACCCACCGTGCGCAGTCGACCCTGGACGTCACCCTGGCCTCGGGGCAGGTGCTGGAAGGTATCTACAGTGCGATTGGCGAAATCAACGAACGCAACCTGGTCATCGCCAGCGCCGCCGAAGAGCAGGCGCAAGTTGCGCGCGAAGTGGACCGCAACCTGCTGAACATCCGTGAACTGTCCAACCATTCGGCGGCCGGGGCTCAGCAGACCAGCGCTGCGAGCAAGGCACTGTCGGGCCTGGTGGGGGAGATGACGACCTTGGTCGGGCAGTTCAAGGTTTGAACGCCTTCGGCCCAGAACATTTACGAGCCTCGCAGAGATCGAGCGGCCCTCGCGCAGCGCTCGGTCTCTCGGCACGCACCTGCCATCGAAAACTCAGTCGACATTTCCTACGTTACGCCGGGAAGTGCTGGACTTCTCGCAGAATCGGTTCCCCGCTAGCGTTCATGTCTTCAGTTTGCCGGAAGACAAGGACCTCTTCATGCATCGCCCACCTCAAGGCCGCGGGGCCTTCTGTTGCTACCGATTTCGCCTGAGCGCTGAGCAGCGCCGGAGTGCTGCAGTCGCTCGACAGCCTTGTCTCAAGGTGGTAGCCGGGAGTCCGCATGCCTAGCCAGTCCGATCTGCGGTTCAGCTTCGAGGCCCTGGCCGGCCGGGTTGAGTTCGAAGTGGTTTCGTTCGAACTCGAAGAGGCCATCAGCGCGCCGTTCCAACTGCACCTGGAACTGATCAGTTTCGACGCGGATGTCGACTTCGGCCTGCTGCTCGACAAGCCCGGGCTGTTCACGGTCTGGCGTGGCGAGCAGCCGCTGCGCCATGTGCACGGCCTGGTCAGCCGTTTCAGCCAAGGCGAGACCGGCAGGTTTCGTACCTACTACCACGCGTTGCTAGAGCCGCAGCTGGCCCGCGCCCGGCTGCGCTCGAACTGGCGCATCTTCCAGCACAAGACTGTGCCGCAGATTATTGAACTGATGTTGCAGCGCCAGGGCATCAACCGCTTCGAAATCAAGAGCCTCGGCGAGCATCACGTCCGCGAATTCTGCGTTCAGGCCGGTGAAACCGACCTCGATTTCATCGCCCGGCTGGCAGCCGAAGAAGGCTTTGTCTACCGCTTCGAGCACACGCCACAACAGCACCGCCTGGTCATTACCGATCGGCTGCTGGCGTTTGGCACTATCAGCCGCGGCGCGGTCCGGGCCGATGACCCGCAAGCGGTAGATGAGGGTGATATCGACCCCGACCACGTGCTGTATCACGCCAACAGCGGTGGTGATCAGGCCGTGCCGTGCCTGCGGCGCCTGCGTTACAGCGAGCAGGTCCGCAGCACCCGGCAGGTGCAGAGGGACTACACCTTCACCCACCCGCGCTACCGTCAGGAGCATCGGGCCGCTGACAGCAGCATCCCCCATCAAACGCTGGCCTACGAGCGTTTCGACTACCCTGGGCGATACAAGCGGGACGCGGTCGGCGTACCGTTCACGGCCACGCGCCTCGCGGCGCTGCGCCACGACACGCATGTTGCCGAGGTGCAGGGCGATGATGTGCGCCTGCAACCAGGGTTGAGTTTCACGCTTGACGGGCACCCGCGCGAAGACCTGAACGTGCATTGGCGGCCGATCCGCGTGCACCATGAAGGCGTGCAGTTCACCAGCCTGCAGGAAGAGGCAGGCAGCGCCGACCATGGCACCCGCTACGTGCAGCGTGCCATGCTGGTGCCGGGCACCCGCGAATGGCGCCCGGCACCCCTGGCCAAACCCCGTATCGATGGCCCGCACATGGCCACCGTGGTCGGCCCGCCCGGCGAAGAGATCTACTGTGACGAGTGGGGCCGGGTCAAGGTCAGTTTTCCCTGGGATCGGGAGAGCAAGGGCAATGAGTTCAGCTCTTGCTGGGTCCGGGTTTCGCAAAGCTGGGCAGGCGGCAGTTGGGGCTCGATGGCCATCCCGCGCATTGGCCAGGACGTGATCATCCAGTACGTCAACGCCGACCCCGACCAGCCGCTGATCATCGGGCGTACCTACTGCGGTGATCAGCTTCCGCCGTATGACCTGCCGGAGCACAAAACCCGCATGACCATCAAGAGCCAGACCCACAAGGGCAATGGCTTCAATGAGCTGCGCTTCGAGGATGAACTGGGCAGGGAGGAGGTGTTCATTCATGCCCAGCGCGACTACAACACGGTGGTCGGCAACGACGAAACCACGCGTGTCGGGCGCAATCGGCTGGAGCAGGTGGGCAATGATCAGCAACTTAGCATCGGTAACCACTATCGCCAGGAAACCGGGGGCAACCACAACCAGTTCATCGGGCAGAACTGCCAGGTCGAGATCAAGCATGACCTGACGAATCAGGTCGGTAACAACCGCAGTGAGGCGACCCTGGGCTGTCAGCAGGTTCTCGTCGGCAAGGACAGCGCCTTGGTGGTCAAAGGTGCTCAACGGGTCGAAGTCGGCAATGGCATGCAGCAGCGCACTACCGTGTATCAGCTGCATGCCAGTGAGCGCATAGAGTTGAAAACCCCAGGTGGCTGCATCGTGCTGGACCGGCGCGGTATCACCCTCAATGGCCAGACACTGAACCTGATGGGGCAAACCCAGGCGACTGCGCAGGGGGCAGGCAGCGCTACGTCGCTGACATTGACGCCGAACGCTGCCAGCACCTGTGAGGGAAAGCTCTGATGACGGCTGATGAACTGGCCCACGTGATCGAACAGCAGCATGCGCCCACCCTGTACAGCTATGTGTTGGTCGACCCCCTCGCGCCCGAGGACAAAGGCGATCCAGCCTTGCTCGCCCAGCTTCGCGAGGCATTGGGGGCGAGCGCTTTGATGCGTGTACCCAGGCCCGACCTGGCGCATGTGCCGCACCTGCATCCTGTACTGGTATGCCTGGCTGTGCCCGGTGCGCTGCCCAGCCGCGCAATATTGGAATTGACCGCCCGGGCAGCCGTGCGTGGGTTGTTTCAGCCAAGGCGCTACCTATGCGGCTGGGTGTTCAGTGAACAGCCAGCGGCCGACATCGCAGCTCACCTCAGTCGCTTGTGCCGGTTACCCGACAGGGCCCAGGCACTGAGCTTCTATCCGGTCTACGAGCCGATACGCCTGGAGCTGCTTGCGGCAACGTTCAAGCAAGGGGAGCGTGCGCCGTGGTGGCCCATCAGCCGCTGGTTGTTCCTCAACAGCAGTGGGCAGTTGCTGAACCTCAAGGGGCAGAGCGGGCAGCGCTGTCTGCTGCCCGCGTCTGCTTGGCGCATGCAAGCGGATGGAGCATTGGTCGAGCGCGTATTGCGGAGCTTGAGCGCTCTGCGAGCAGGCGTGAACAATAGCTTTCAGTGTCAGATACCGTCGTTTGCGGCTGTACGAGCCGGCAACCATATCCAGGAAGCACGCGCCTTGGGCTTGACCGACTCGGAAGATATCGTGGTGCTGGCCCTGCACCAGCTGTGCATTCATCCCCAGCTAACCTCCCTTGCCGCCGTGCGCGGCCTGATAGATGTAGCCTGCCAAGAGCAGCGCGCGCTAGCGCCGTTGCTTGCCTGCTACTCCGAGGCGCAATGGCGGCACCTGATCCAACTCCTGCCGGAAGCGGAGCGCCTTGCATGACCATCAGTCAACGAATCGCCCTGGCTGTCGCTGAAGCCGGGCTGCCGCATGACCACTGCATGGCTTGTCAGCGCCAGGGGCTGCCCATTCTGCCCCTGCGCCGTGCGCTGGTCCCGGATACCCGACCGGAGTGCGTCACTACCGTGGCGGGGCATTTGCACATCTGCGCCAAGCCTGGCCTGCGCACGTTACGCATGGGCTACCTGTATGTCTTGCTTGACCAGCAGGTCTGGCAAGCCTACGCCGTCAGCGCACAGGGCCATCTGCGACGCTTTGACCCCTATGCGCCCCCAGCTGGCCCACCTGGGCCACTGCCGGAAAAATGTGCGCAGGAAAACCACGATATTCCGGCGGCCTTCGTCACGATCGACACCGACAAATACAACAGTGCCTGGCTGGCCTTTTCCAGTGATGCCTGGCCGGTGAGCGTGCTGAACGCCTACAAGCAAGGCGTGGCACCAAGGCACCGCTTCGTAGGGATTGATCTGACCCAGGCGCGTACCCATCCGCAATTGCTGGGCCTGGCGATGACGGCCGACCAGTTGCAAGTTGACAACCAGGTGTTCGAGTACAGCCAGCAGGCGTGCGCACCGTTCGACAGCGTGCATGGTTTCCACAGTCGTTGGCTGCGCAGGTTTGCCCTGCGTGGTTACGTGGTCAATGCATCGGACCGCCACCAGTTGGCAAGCGGTGTGTTGGCGCTGGTGCTGGACGACACCGTAGGTCTCATCCAGGAATATAACCACCAGCGGCTGAGCTGGGTAGTGAAGCGCCAGGTCTGGCGTGAGGACCCACAACGCGCGTACCAGTTGCAGACGTCGCAGATAGTACAGGTGATCCGCGCCACGCACCGGGAGTGGGCGGCACAAGGGGTGCCGTCGCTGCAGCCGGTGACCGGCGACGGGCCACCAATTTTCGTGGACCCGGCAGTCGAGCGACAGCGTTTGGTCGAGCGTGCGCAGCTGGAAAGTGATGCCCGTCTAGAAGAGCGCTACCACGAGCCGCAGCGGGCTGCTTTCCAAGCTGAGTACGAGGCGCAGGATGCCGAGTTCCAGCGCTACATCGACCAGGACGCGCAGGCCTATGTTGCATTATTCGATACCCCGATGTTCAAGGTGGCCGAGCGCCACGACTATGACGGCCGTGATCGCGAGTCCGGTGTGGCCTATACCAAGACCATGGGGCTGTGCTTGGGCGGTGGTGTCACAGAGGCCGTGGTGGCCAGCCTTGAACCCCGCCAGCCCCCAGCCGGTACCAGCGAACGGCTGTGGCAGGTATGGCTACAAAACCCCGACAGCCCTCCCTACCGCGCGCTGCTGATGCGTGACAACGCTTTGCTGGCCGCGCTGTTCCCCAGTTTTTCAGGTGACCAGGAAATCAACTGGAACGACAGCGACAAGCTCTTCGGCATGTTGAGCAAGGTCACCGCCAGCGACGATGCCGGTTTACGCATGCGAAATAGCTTGAAGCAGGCCATCGCCGAAACGCAGAGCGCGGTGAATGCCGCCAGTCAACGCCTGGCGCCTAGCCTCGGGCCAGGCATTCACAACGCTGTTCGGCACCTGAACAGCGCAATCCAGTTTCTTTACAACGGGGTGCAACTGATCGAGCTTGAAGTGAAGATGAAGCTAGGCGAGTACTACGCCTTGCAGAGTGTGCACTTACGCCAGTTGCAGCACCGCGCAAATGCCTCCCTCGCTGAGACGAGAGACCGTATGTATCGCAGTGTCGATGACTTTGAAGTTGGTTCGCTCAAGGCGATGCGCAAGGTCCGGCCGATCCTGCAGCACGGTTTGATGAGCCTTGCGCTGCTCGACCCTCGTCTGACCAACACCGTGATCAGTGTCACGGTCTGGGTCGAAGGCACGGCTGCGCAAGTGCATGGCCGGTTAGTCGAAGCGGCCAGCATCAAGCTGACTCAGGCGAGCAGTGCGGCGCACGCGGCCATGGTGGATATCTCGGTCGCGGCAGGTGCCCTCGACAGCAATGCCCGCAAGTTGCTTGACGGGATGAAGATAACTGCGCACCAGGCCAGCCAGCTGGTGCGTGGCGGTTTCTCAGGCCTGCGCGGGGTTGCAGGCAGTTGGGAGGTGCTACTCGGGATCGGTGGGTTGTATTTGCAGTATGACAGCCTGACCAGGAATCAAGAAAAGGCCGAGGCAGAGATTGGGCCCAAGGCTTACGAGGCCAAATTGGCGCTGCAGGGTTCGCAACTGGGTGTGCTTGGGGGGCAAATCGAATTGGTGGGGCTTGTTCTGCGAACGAGCATTCGTCATCTGCAAGCGCCCTGGGCGAGGGGAGCCGCCGTTGTAGGAGGTTTCCTCATAAGTTTAGGCGCATTGATAAGTTCAGTGGCTGGGGTGTTTGACGTTGCCCAAGCGTTTGCCGCATCAAAACGCGCCGTCAAGTCGGGTAGCATTTTGTCGAGCAAACAATACGCTGTATCAGGCGTGCTTTATCTGGGTGGTTCTGCAGCGTTTGCACTGGCGGTCGCGTCACCTTTGATTGCAGGGCCTTTGGGCGTTGCAATAGTACTGACACTCTCCGCTTACACTTATAGAAGGATGGCGGAAAACAACGAGCTCAACCCTCTTGAGTTATGGCTCAGTCGTAGTTTGTTTGGCAAGGGTGGCGAAATTCCTAACGTTCGTTGGGATTCGGTGGCGTGGGCAGATATAGCCATTGCGGAGCTTAATGCTGCAACTCTTGGACTTCAAATTGGACTGAATTTCGACTCGGTTCTGGCCAGCGATATCGCAATGCGCAAAGTCGGTGGGGTGGCCGGCTTGGTTGTTGAGCAAAAAATAAAATTTCAAATTAGCTTGCCCCGGTATGACGAGGTCAATTCAGGGTACGATTGGGCGTTACTAGTACATCGCGCAGGTGATGGCGAATTTCCTGACTGCGATAGTGGAGAGTTGGTAGCATCCGGCAGCCGTAATTCTGATTGCCCGGAGTTTCTCACCCAAACAAACAAGTTTTCAAATTTCGTCGCTCCACGTTTTCCGGACTATCGCCCCGATGTTTCATTGATGGAAAGTGTGCATGCGCATCCAGAAAGCGCGCCGTCATTAGAATTGACTGGTGTGATAGCGCTTATGCCGACCGCTGGTGCGCACACCATTAAATCGGCCACACTGACGGTTGCGTATTGGCCAGATAAAAATATTTCAAGCGCACGCCTCGAAAGTCGGGTGCAGGCGGAGAATGCATGAGCGTCAAGCACAGACCATTAGCATATCGGCAATTGGGTTGGAGTCATGATTTACCCGGTATCGAAGAAAGGCCAACGTTCAAGCATGAACCACAAAAAATTAACCCTCCGCCCAATTATTACGATGATGTCTATTTGGAGTTGCCAAGGGCTACTGTTCGTCCGCGGGGGCTAGGTGCGCTGATAGGCTCTGCCGCTCTTATTGCGGGTGGTGGGATGACGTTGTTCACGTATTGGCTGGTTTTCGACAATTGGCAGGGGGACTGGATAACGAATATTGTTATCTTGCTTACACCGCTACTCGTGGCGTGGGTGCTATCGCCCTACATCAAGCTTGATTTTGTGCTTCCAAGAGACGAGCCCATTCGTTTCAATAGACTGCGCCGAAGAATTTATCTTTACCAATACAGGTTCAATCGATTCTTTGTTTGCAGCCGAAAGCATTGGGGCGTCAAACCCGTTGCCTACAACTGGGATGACGTTACCGCCGAGGTTTACCGAATCTACGCCCCCGGCCACGGCGGTCTGATCGAAAACGTCATGCTGTCGGTCCGTAACCCGGAAACCAACGAAGTCATTGACCGCGTGTTTTTCAGCCACGACCTCTACCACGGCGAAGCCTACTGGGCCATCGCCAGACTGTTCATGCAGCAAGGCCCCGAGGCCCTCCCGAAGTTCGTACACCCCGCGCGCGACTGGAATGATGATGATGGTCTGAGCCTCATGCACTGCCTGGCGCCGAAGGTTCACTGGCCAGTGGCGATTGATCGCGAATCACGTACCGCACCGCACGCAGGCGAATCGCGATGAAACCTGTTGTGCTTGTTGGTCATCGACATCTCTGCCCATTGCATGGCGCTAACCAGGTCGAGAGCGGGAGTGCTGGGTATACATTCAACGGCAGCGCAGTGGCCAGGGTGGGGGACCGGACTACCTGCGGTGCGGTAATCGAAAGCGGGGCCGAGCACTTCCTGATCGAGGGGGCTGCTGTCGCGCGCAAGGGGGACAGAACTGATCATGGCGGCGTGCTGGATGAAGGCGATGCAGGCTGGTTGCTGGAGTGAGGCGATTTGCGCGCACGGTATGGCTGGGGTGCATCACCGCCCAGTCTTGCTGATCTTTTTGCCGGCCTGCGCAGCCACTTCCAGCGCCTGGCCGTCCCGCTGCTTGCCTTGGCGTGCCAGGCCCTCGAGCTGGGGTATCAGCATGCCTTCCGGCAAGTGCCGCCAGAACCGACCCGGCATGTGCAGGCGCAGGGCATCAGGGTTGAGGCGAGCAGGGTTGAACGTATGGCGGTAATAGGTACGCCACAGCTCGGCCCCTGGGTCTTCGGCACTGCGCGCCCACTGCCGCCATTGCGCCGGGCAGTGCCGTTGATAGTCGAACCCGGCACCGTCGAAGCGAATGCCATCCTGAGGCGTAGCGATCAGCCAGCGCAACTTACCCAGGCGGTCGGCGAAGTGCGCACTGGCGCTCTGCAGAACGTCATGTGCCGGCTCGTGGTAAGCCACCAGGTCCAGTTGCAATCGCCCAGCCACCACTTCGGGCAGCGGCACGAAGCGGACAAAGGCATGCAAATGATGGGCTTCGCGCGTTACCTGCTTGATGCGCCGTTGCAACTCACTGCCCAGGCGGTCCCCCGCCAGCATTGCGGTGCGGTCGCCGTGGGCGACACGCCACAGCACTTCGTACAGCAAGTTCCAGCGTTGCTCGCCACGGTAGCGAGAGGCCAGTTCCAACTGACCCAACAATTGGGCCGGGACTTTGGCCCGGAAGGGGCCAGGGCCGGTAGGTAGCGCTGCGGGTACAGCCAGCAAATCCGCCATGGGGCCCTGGTTCCAGGTGATTTCCGAAGGGTCGATGCCATGCCCCAGTAACACCCGCGCCTGTTCACGCCATGTGGCGAACAGGTCGTCGCAGTCGAGCGCAATCACCCCCACAACCCCATTTGCACCGGCGCCTGCGGTTCGCGCAGGCGTGCACGCAGCAACCCGCTGCGCAGTTCGGCCTGTGCCGGGCGGTAATCGCTGGTGACGATGAACGGGCGCGCCTTGTCCAGTACGCAGCGTAGCTGAATCAGGTCGTCATAGCGGATACGCCGCTCCCGGCGCAAGGCCACCAGGCGCTGCACGCTGCGCAGGCCAATGCCGGGGATGCGTGCCAGCAGTGCCGGCTCGGCGCGGTTCACGTCCAAGGGGAATACCTCGCGGTTGGCCAGCGCCCAGGCCAGCTTGGGGTCGATGTCCAGTGCCAGGTTACCGTGCTGGCCCAACAGCTCACCCGCCTTGTAGCCATAGCCCCGGAGCAGGAAGTCAGCCTGGTACAGGCGGTGCTCGCGCAACAGTGGGGGTGCGGCCAACGGCACGCTGCCTGGGCTGTCGGGGATCGGGCTGAACGCGGAGTAGTACACCCGCTTGAGGCCGTAACCCTGGTAAAGCGATTCGGCATTGCGCAACAAGGTGCTGTCATCGGTGCTGTCGGCACCGACGATGACCTGGGTACTTTGCCCCGCCGGGGTAAAGCGCGGTGCCCTGGGCTCATTGGCTACGGCTAGCTGGCCCTGGTGAATGACGCCCATGGCCTGGCGAATGGTGTGTGCCTGCTTTTCGGGTGCCAGGCGCTTGAGGCTGTCGTCGGTCGGCAGCTCGATGTTTACGCTGAGCCGGTCGGCCAGGCGCCCGGCTTCTTCGATCAGCAGCGGGTCGGCGTCGGGGATGGTCTTCAGGTGGATGTAGCCGCGGAAGTTGTGTTCTTCGCGCAACAGCCGGGCCACGCGAATCAGCTGCTCCATGGTGTAGTCCGCCGAACGGATGATGCCAGAGCTGAGGAACAGGCCGCTGATGCAGTTGCGCCGATAGAAATCCAAGGTCAGGCGCACCACCTCTTCCGGGCTGAAACGTGCCCGAGGCACGTTGCTGGAGCGGCGGTTGACACAGTACTGGCAGTCGTACAGGCAAAAATTGGTCAGCAGCACTTTCAGCAGCGACACGCAGCGGCCGTCGGGCGTATAGCTGTGGCAAATCCCCATGCCATTGGTAGCACCCAGGCCATCGCCACCGCGCGAATTGCGCTTGGGCGCGCCGCTGCTGGCGCAGGAAGCGTCGTACTTGGCAGCGTCGGCCAAAATACCGAGTTTGGCGATGAGTTGCATGGGGGCGTCTCGCTGTACTGAGTATTCATACAGTATTTTGAGATCTTAGGGATTGCAAGAGGTTGTTCGCCATACCCGACTACTTTCGTCAGAAAAATCCCTATTGCTGGGCCACGGCCCACATCTGTTGGCGAAGCCAGCGCCGCAAGGGGTCGGCATGGGTACGCGCATGCCAGATCTGCATCACCTCTACGGGCGGCAGCTCCATGGGTAGCGGGAACATGCGCAGATCCTGGTCACGGTCGATAGCTTCGAGGGCCAGCGAGCGCAGGCAGGTCAGAAGCAGGTCGGTACCCCGCAGCAAGCGCATGGGTGCGATGAAGCTGGACAGGCCTGCCACCACCCGGCGTTGCTTGCCCTGGCTGTGCAGGGCGCGATCAACCAGCCCATCAAGGTCACCGGTCAGGGTGGTGAGCAGATGGTCGCTGGCCAGAAATGTGTCCAGGTCTAGGCCGCTACCCAGGCCTGGATGGCTGCGCGAGGCAAGCACTACGAACTGCTCCCTGAGCAGCCGCTGCTGGTGGAAGGTATCGGGCAGGTCGGTGTAGAAGCCGGCGACAGCCAGGTCGCAGGTGCCTTTTTCCAGCGCTTCACGGGGTAGCATGCCGCGGGTGTTGTGTGTGATCAGCGTTAGGTTGGGCGCTTGGCTGCGCAGTATTGGTAACAGCCTGGGCAGCAGTGTCTGCTCCACATAATCGGTGCTGTACAGGTGTACGCGGGCAGGGCGGGCGAGAAAGTCTTGCCCCTCGCAGCGTTCATAGAAGCCTTCCAGGCCCGCTACCAGGCGTTCTACCTCCGGCGCCAGCTCATGGGCCCGCGGTGTGGGGGTAAGCCCTCTGGGCGCACGCACGAACAGGGGGTCGCCAAGCTGGTCTCGCAATCTGCCGAGCTTGTGGCTGAGTGCAGGTTGGCTAAGCGCCATGCGTTGGGCGGCGAGCGTGGCGCTGCGCTCCTGGTAAAGCACATGGAACAGATAGAGCAGGTTCAAGTCCTTGTTGGCGATATTCATATTCCGAATGGCAGCCATGATCACTTTAGAATTATCGAATCATAGCTGCAGCGGTAGCATTCCCCCAGTGATGACTGACCCGGAGCTGCCCATTAGATCTAGCGCTCCGCCACTTTGGTATTGCAGGCGCTTGCCTGATCAGGAGTTAACGCATGAAGAAGCCGACCACACTGGCGCTGGCAGTCACCGGCGCGTTGCTTGCCGGTGGTGCCCAATCGGCGCCCAAGGGCGAGGTACTGGTGCTGCTGTCCAGTGAACACCAGCTGCCGTTGCAGAACGGCGAACACTACGCCACCGGCTATTACCTCAATGAGTTCGGTGTGCCCGCCGACCAATTGCTCAAGGCTGACTACCGCCTGGTGCTGGTGACACCCAAGGGTAATGCCCCGCGTGTGGATCCGCGCTCGGTTGACCCGCAGTATTTCGCCGGTGATGCCACAGAGATGCGCCGGATTGAAAAGGTGGTGCAGGGCCTGCCAGACATCGGCGATACCCTGTCGGTGAAAGAAGTGCTGGCTGGCGACCTCGACCGCTATGCCGGGCTGTTTATCCCCGGCGGCCACGCGCCTTTGATCGACTTGGCCAATAACCCGGATGTCGGCACCTTGTTGCGGCATTTCCACCAGGCAGGCAAACCCACTGCGGCTATCTGCCACGGCCCAATCGCTTTGCTTTCGGCGCAGCAAGACCCGGTTGGCTACCAGGCCGCGCTGGCGCGTGGCGAGCGGGCGGCAGCCAAAGACTGGGTGTACCAGGGCTACAAGATGACTATCTTCTCTGACCCAGAGGAGCAGGTGTTCGAGGGATCGCTCAACGACCAGCGCTTGTTGTTCTACCCGGCGAACGCGATGGCGATGGCCGGCGGCGACATGGGTTATGCCAAGCCCTGGCAACCGAATGTGGTGGTGGATCGCGAGTTGATTACCGGGCAGAACCCGTTCTCGGACAAGGCCCTGGCCAAGGCATTGCTGAAAAAACTCGGTGAGCGCGCGAAGCTCACGGCCGAGGCCAACTGAAGCGCAAGCGGCCAGCCAAAGCAGAAGGGGCGCCACAGTGGCGCCCCTTCTGTTTACCGCTTAGGCTTCAGCGTCCCAAGGACGATCACCTTTTTCATCCTTGACGCGGGTCGGCAGGCCCATCACGTCCAGCGCCTTGAGGAACGGCTCGGCTGGCAGTTCTTCGACGTTGACCATGCGTTTGGCATCCCACTCGCCACGGGCAACCAGCAGGGCCGCAGCCACTGGCGGTACGCCTGCGGTGTAGGAGATGCCCTGGCTGTCGGTTTCGGCGTAGGCCTCTTCGTGGTCGGCCACGTTGTAGATGAACACTTCGCGCGGTTGACCGTTCTTGGTGCCTTTGACCAGGTCGCCGATGCAGGTCTTGCCGGTGTAGCCCGGGGCCAGCGAGGCCGGGTCTGGCAGCACGGCCTTGACCACTTTCAGCGGCACCACTTCCAGGCCTTCGGCCGTTTTCACCGGCTGCTCGCTGAGCAGGCCAAGGTTTTTCAGCACCGTGAACACATTGATGTAGTGCTCGCCGAAGCTCATCCAGAAGCGCACATTCGGCACGTTGAGGTTCTTCGAAATCGAGTGAACTTCGTCATGGCCGGTGAGGTAGAGGTTTTGCGAGCCGACCACCGGCAGGTCGTCGGTACGCTTGACTTCGAACATGGTGTTGCTGGTCCACTGGCTGTTCTGCCAGCTCCACACTTGCCCGGTGAACTCGCGGAAGTTGATTTCCGGGTCGAAGTTGGTGGCGAAGTATTTGCCATGCGAACCGGCATTGACGTCGAGAATGTCGATCGAATCAATGCTGTCGAAATACTGTTGCTGCGCAAGTTTTGCGTAGCTGTTGACCACACCCGGGTCAAAGCCGACCCCGAGAATGGCGGTGATGTTCTTTTGTTGGCACTCTTCGAGGTGTTTCCACTCGTAGTTGCCGTACCACGGCGGGGTCTCGCAGATCTTGCCCGGCTCTTCGTGGATGGCGGTGTCCAGGTAGGCGACACCGGTATCGATGCAGGCACGCAGCACCGACATGTTGAGGAAGGCGGAACCGACGTTGATCACGATCTGCGACTCGGTCTCGCGGATCAGCGCCTTGGTCGCCTCGACATCGAGGGCGTTGAGCGAGAAGGCCTGGATGTCGGCGGGAACCTTGAGGCTACCCTTGGCCTTGACGCTGTCGATGATGGCCTGGCATTTGGAGATGTTCCGTGACGCGATAGCGATACGACCCAGTTCGTCGTTATGCTGCGCGCACTTGTGGGCCACCACCTTGGCGACACCTCCTGCACCAATGATAAGAACGTTCTTCTTCAATTTACCTGTTGCTCCTTACTTGGGAAGCCGGCCTTACGACAGGCTGGAAACGTAGTCTTCAAAACCGAACTCACGGACGACCTCGACGCTGCCGTCGAGTTGCTTGACCGCGATGGACGGCATTTTCAAACCGTTGAACCAGTTTTTCTTGACCATGGTGTAACCGGCCGTATCTACGAACGACAGGCGATCGCCAATGGCCAATGGGCGGTCGAACTGGTACTCACCGAAGATGTCACCGGCCAGGCACGATTTGCCGCAGACCATGTAGGTGTGCTCGCCGTCGTTGGGGGCCATCTTGGCGTTCAGGCGGTAGATCAGCAGGTCGAGCAGGTGCGCTTCGATCGAGCTGTCGACCACGGCCAGGTGCTTGCCGTTGTACAAGGTGTCGAGCACGGTCACCTCCAGCGAGGCGCTGTTGGTGATGGCGGCTTCGCCAGGCTCCAGGTACACCTGCACCCCGTAGGTTTGTGCGAAGGCCTTGAGGCGCGCGCAGAAAGCGTCTACTGCGTAGTCTTCACCGGTGAAGTGGATGCCGCCGCCCAGGCTGACCCATTCGACCTGGTGCAGCAGGTGGCCGAAGCGCTCTTCGATGTGCGTGAGCATCTTGTCGAACAGGCCGAAGTCACCGTTCTCGCAGTTGTTGTGGAACATGAAACCAGAGATCTGGCCGATCACCTGCTCGATCTTGGCCGGGTCCCATTCGCCCAGGCGGCTGAACGGCCGGGCCGGGTCGGCCAGCAGGTAGTCGGAGCTGCTGACCTGCGGGTTGACGCGCAGGCCACGCACCTTGCCTTCGGACTGGTCGGCAAAGCGTTGCAGCTGGCCGATCGAGTTGAAGATGATCTTGTCGCAGTTCTCGAGCATTTCCTCGACCTCGTCGTCGGCCCAGGCCACGCTGTAGGCGTGGGTCTCGCCGGCAAACTTCTGGCGGCCGAGCTTGAGCTCGAACAGGGAAGACGAGGTGGTGCCGTCCATGTACTGCTGCATCAGGTCGAATACCGACCAGGTGGCAAAGCACTTGAGGGCGAGCAGTGCCTTGGCACCGGAGTGTTCGCGCACGTAGGCGATCTTCTCCATGTTGCTGAGCAGCTTGGTTTTATCGATGAGGTAGTACGGCGTCTTGATCATTTAAAGGCCCCCGGCCAGGCCGGCCAAAAAAAGGACACGCATTGTGCCTTCCCTTGCCGCAGATCGAAAGGGCGCAGGGCATTTTTCCTTTGCGTGGCAGCCACTGCCGGGCAGAGTCGCCGGCAGTGTCGGGTTCAGTGATACACGGCAAAGGAAACAGACAGATGACAGCCCGTATCAGTCGACCTGTCGCAACCACGCCTGTATCTGTTCCAAAGTGGCGGTAGCACCCCCGCATACCACCACCAGCACGTTCGGGTAACGCGCCATGGCGCTGGCGTCGTAGGCCAGCGCCAACGCGGCGCCACAGGCGGGCTCCACCAGTAGCCGATGGTCTTGCAGAAAGCGCTCGCAAGCCTGCAGCGCGGCACGGTCGCTGACCAGGTGGCTGTGTACCGGTTGCCGACGCGTACAGGCCAGCGCCTGTTCGGCCACCCGCTTGGCACCCAGCGAGCCGGCGATCGAGGCAATGCGCGGCAACGCCACGGTGTGCCCGGCTTGCATGGCCGCGTGCAGCGAGGCAGCGCCGGTCGTCTCCACGGCCAGCACCGGCACGTCCGCCCAGCCATTGCGTTGCAGCCCCTCGACCACGCCGCTGAGCAGCCCGCCACCCCCCACCGACAGCACGACCGCATCGGGCTTGAAGCCGGCCGCAACCACTTCGTCGACCAGGCTGGCATGCCCGGCCCACAGCAGCGGGTCGTCGAAGGGGTGAATGAAGGCATCGCCAGCGCCTACCAGGGTCAGTGCCAGTTCGTTGGCTTCCTGCCACGAGCTGCCGTGTACCAGTACCTTGGCATTTTCCAGGCGCAGCAGCTCCTTGGCCCGTTCGGTGGTGGTCTCGGGCACCACCACGGTCACCGGCACCCCCAGTTTGCGCCCGGCGTAGGCCACCGCCAGGCCGGCATTGCCCCCCGATGACGACACCAGGTGCCTGGCACCCCGTGCGTAGTGAACCTCGCAGGCGTGGCCCACCCCGCGCAGCTTGAACGAGCCACAAGGCTGCAGGGCGTCAAGCTTGAGCCAGATGTTGCGCCCGGCAGCCAGCGACAGCGGGCGTGATTCGATCAGGGGCGTAGGGATGTGCAAGGTCATAGGCTGGCTCCGCGCAGTTGTTCGAGGTAGTTGTAGATGGTGTAGCGGGTCACGCCGAGTGCGCTGGCGGCCTTCTCGACGCCGCCCTTGACGATGAACAGGCCACGCTCCTGCATCACGCGCACAGCTTCGAGCTTGGCCTGCTTGTTCATTCGCCCTTGGCCGGTGTGCTGCAGTGCGCCCTGGATGATCTCGCTCATCAGCAGCGCCATGTCGGCAGGCTCGGTGGCAGTTGGCGTAGCGCCCAGGGGCTGGAAGTGCTGGAGGAACTGCATGGCCGCATCCAGGCCGGTAACATCGGTGTTCACGCACAGGCTGGCAAACGGGTGCCCGCTGCTGTCGCGGAATATCGCGGTGGCGCTGCGCAGCGTGCGGCCCTTGAGGGTAGTGGGGTAGTCGGGCAGCACCACCGGCTCACAACCCTGCTGGTCGGCCGAGGCCTGCATCAGTGCCTTGAAACCCTGATCCTGTTCCGGGGCGGCAAGGATCGGGCTGCCGATGCTGCGACCGGAAAGGTGGCCATTGACGATAGCCACCACCGAGTGCTCGGGGTGGTCGAGGTCGTGCAGGAGGATTTCCATGTTGCGCGCGGCAACGCTGCCCAAGGCCTGGATGGCGGCCTTGAGCACGGTGAGGGTGAGCTGGCGCTCGGCAGTGGGTGTCATGGGCAACGAGCCGAAAAAATCAACGATTTGTGTATATTTACACGAATCGTTGATTTTAGCGACGGTTGCCTGAAGGTCGTTGCCGTGGGGGGCTCAACCCAGGGCGGGGGTGCGCGGCGGCACAATGCGGCGCGAACCGGTCGCTTCAAAGGCGGCCGCAAAGGTCAGCAGGGCATTGTCGCTGTAGGCCCGCCCGGCGAAGGTCAGGCCCACCGGCATACCGATGTCGGCCATGACGCCCATCGGTACGGTCACGGTCGGTACGCCAAGGTGGCGGATCGCCAGGTTGCCATTGGCCACCCATACGCCGTTGCTCCAGGCGATGTCCGCCGATACCGGGTTGACGTCGGCATCGGCCGGGCCGACATCGGCCACGGTGGGGAACAGCACGGCGTCCAGGCCTTGGGCGTCCATCCAGTCCTCCAGGTCCAGCTTGCGGGTCCGCTCCAGGCCGCGCAGCCCATCGGGCAGGGTCTCGATCTGGTCCCAGGTTTTCAGGCCACGCTTGGCCATGTTGACGTATTCGTCCATGCCGGCTGCAAGGTCGTCTTCGCGGTTGGGCAGGGTGCCCGGGTCGTGCGGGAAAATCTGAGGCCCATCGACATCCGCCAGACGGTTGAGCTTGGGGTCGCCATTGGCGCGCAGGAAATCATCGAAGCCCCAGCCCGACAGCTCCCACAGCTCGTCGTGCAGGAATTCCTTGCTGACGATGCCGCGGTTGTACACCGTGGGTGCGCCGGGGCGGTCCCCTTCGCAGTTGGACACCAGCGGGAAATCGACGTCCACCACTTGCGCGCCGGCCGCTTCCAGGGCCTGACGTGCCTGTTGCCACAAGGCGATAACGCTCGCGCGGGTGTGGATGCGCTGGCCGGTAGGGCCCCCGATACCGGGCTTTTGCGAAGTGCCGGCTGCGTCGTCGGCATTGATGTACATGCGCGGCACGCCGAAGCGTTTGCCCTTGAGGGCGCCGGCATCGGCGGCCAGGTCCAGGTACGACGCCGGGCGCACCGCCGAGGCCGCGGGGATCGGCACCCAGGGCTGCAGGCGCCACAGGTCGCCACGCTTGTCGGGGTCATCGGCGACCACCACGTCGAGTACCTCCAGCAGGTCGGCCATGGTGCGCGCATAGGGCACCACCACATCCATGGTCGGGGTCAGCGGCCAGTTGCCGCGCACCGAAATCACCCCACGCGAGGGCGTGTAGGCGCACAGGCCATTGTTCGAGGCGGGGCCGCGGCCACTGGACCAGGTTTCTTCGGCCAGGCCGAAGGCGCTGAAACTGGCGGCGGTAGCCGTGCCTGCGCCGTTGGACGAGCCCGAGGCGAACGGCGCGGTCAGGTAATGGGCGTTGTACGGGCTTTCGGCGCGGCCATACACACCGCGCTGCATGCCCCCGTTGGCCATGGGCGGCATGTTGGTCTTGCCCAGGCATATGGCCCCGGCGGCGCGCAGGCGCTCGATGGTGAAAGCGTCGCGCTGGGCCACCAGGTCTTTGAAGGCCGGGCTGCCCGATGCCGCAGTCAGGCCTTTGACCAGGTAGCTGTCCTTGGCAGTGTAGGGAATGCCGTCCAGCGGGCTCAGCAGCTGGCCTTTGGCGCGGCGGGCATCGGAGGCCTCGGCTTCTTGCAGCGCCTGCGGGTTGCGCACCACTACGGCGTTCAGGGCGGTGGCCGTGTCGGCGCCGTCGTAGGCATCAATGCGGGCCAGGTAGGCCTTGACCAGCTCGACCGCCGTCGTGCGGCCCGATTCGAGCGCGTCGCGCAGCTCGGCAATGGAAACCTCGGTTACCTCGATCATGCGTTCACCAAACAATGTACAGGTGGGGGCTATTGCGGGGAGTGTACAAGAAGGGCTACGCGGACGCAGGTTTGCGCAGGGGCAAACGGTTTTGTGCAGGTGGGCATTGTCATGCCCGAGTACGCGGCGGGCATTGGCAGCGGCGGCCCTGTATCACCACAGGGCCACCTTCGGCGCGCGTTGTATCAGTTGTCCAGATCCGCAGCCGAATGCCGTTCAGGCACCTGGCTGGCTTCGTCGCCCCAGGTGCGGTTCACCCGGGTGCCGCGTTGCACTGCCTTGCGCTGGGCAATCTCTTGGGCCCAGCGCTGTACGTTCGGGTACTCGTGCACCGCCAGGAACTCTGCCGCGCCGTACAGGTTGCCCAGTACCAACTGGCCGTACCAGGGCCATACGGCAATATCGGCGATGCTGTATGCCTCACCGCCCAGGTAGCGGCTTTCGGCCAGGCGCCGGTCAAGCACATCGAGCTGACGCTTGGCTTCCATGGTGAAGCGGTTGATGGCGTACTCGAACTTCTCCGGCGCGTACACATAGAAATGACCGAAGCCGCCACCCAGGTAGGGCGCCGCTCCCATCTGCCAGAACAGCCAGTTCAGGCACTCGGTGCGCGCAGCAGGCGCTGTCGGCAGCAGGGCGCCGAACTTTTCTGCCAGGTACAACAGGATCGAGCCGGACTCGAAGACTCGCACCGGTGGTTCCTGGCTGCAGTCGAGCAGCGCGGGGATCTTGGAGTTGGGGTTGACGTGAACGAAGCCGCTGGAAAACTGGTCGCCTTCGCCGATGCGGATCAGCCAGGCATCGTATTCCGCGCCAGCGTGGCCGAGTTCAAGCAGCTCTTCCAGGGCAATGGTGACCTTCACGCCGTTGGGTGTGGCCAGCGAATACAGCTGCAGCGGTTGCTTGCCCTTGGGCAGGTCCTTGCCGTGGGTAGGGCCGGCGACAGGGCGGTTGATGCTGGCGAACTGGCCCCCGGATGCAGCGTCAGGGCGCCAGACCTTGGGTGGCACGTAGGTAGGTTTGCTCATGCATGAAACTCCTTCAAGGGCGCTGAAGCGGTCAGATAAAACCGTTGACCGTCATCTATGCCACGGGTTCGCCGCCAGGTGCAAATGCAGGGTGCGCGTGCAGGCCTGGCATAACGCCGGTTTCATCCAGTTTTCATGCGGCGCCTGCGGGGCCAGGCCTATGCTGGGTTATCGCATTGCCACGCAAGGAGCCGCTGGCCGATGACTCTCCCCCGTTGCGTGTTGACGCTGGCGCTGTGCGCCTGCCTGCTGGCCCATGCCGAGGCTGCGCAATGGGCAGCAGGCCTGCACCACATGACCCTGACCGACCCGGTCGATAACCGGCCCATGCAGGCGCTGGCGTTCTACCCAGCGCTGGGTCAGGCCCGCAGTAGCCGTATCGATGGCTACCCGCTGGACGTGGCCGAAGAGGCCCCCATCGCCATGGGGCGCTTCCCGCTGTTGGTGCTGTCGCACGGCAATACCGGCAGCCCGCTGGCGTTGCATTACCTGGCTACGGCGTTGGCGCGCGCAGGGTTCGTGGTGGTGGCGGTGGTCCACCCCGGGGACAACACCCGCGACCACAGCCGCCTGGGCACCCTGAGCAATCTGTATGGCCGGCCGTTGCAGCTCAGCGCTGCGATCACCGCGGCCCGCACAGACAGCGTGGTGGGCCCGTACCTGACGGACGGCAAGGTGGGTGTGATCGGCTACTCGGCGGGTGGTGAAACGGCGTTGATCTTGTCTGGCGCGCACCCGGACCTGGAGCGTTTGCGCCAGTACTGCCTGGAACGCCCGAACGACGCCGACGCCTGCAAGACCCACGGCATATTGATAGCCGACCGCAGTGAGCTTGGCCCCAAGGCCGACCCGCGTGTCGGCGCGGTGATGTTGATGGCGCCGCTCAGCCTGCTGTTCGGGCGGCATGCCCTGGCCGGGGTGCAGGTGCCGGCACTGATCTACAGCGGCGACAGCGACCAGTTGGTGGCCGTGGACCGCAACGCCGCAGCGCTGGCCCGCAAGCTGCCAGTCACACCGGATTACCGGCTGTTGGCCGGTGCCGGGCATTTCGTGTTCATGGCCCGTTGCGATGCCGAGCAATACCAGCGTATGCCGGTGCTGTGCAAAGATGCCGAAGGCGTTGACCGTCGGCATATCCACCACTCACTGCAACGTGAAACCGCAGCGTTCTTCAGCGAGGCGCTGGGGGCGCCGCAATCGGCCGAGCGCTCAGCGGCCACGGCCACGCCGCGCCAGTAGCAGCGTCAGCCCAACGCCGGCCAGTGCCAGCAGGGCGGCCACGCAGAAGATCGAGGCATAGCCCAGGTGCGCGGCAACCGCCCCCATTACCGGCCCGGCGAGGGCCAGGGCCATGTCGAAGAACACCGCGTAGGCGCTCAGCCCGGCACCCCGGCTGCTGCTGGGTACCTGCCTGATGGCTTCGACGCCCAGTGCCGGGTACACCAGCGACAGCCCAAAGCCGGTCAGCCCGGCGCCCAGCAACGCCCACGGTGGTGAGGGCGCCAGCCACAGCAGGCCAAGGCCGAGCACTTCGGTGGCCATGCAGGCGACCGCGACGTTGTAGCCACCAAAGCGGTTGACCGCGTTGACGAACAGCAGCCGGGAGATGATGAAGCACACGCCAAACGCGCTCAGGCACCAGGCTGCTCCGGCCCAGCCACGCTCAAGGTAATACAGGGTGACAAAGGTGGTCAGGGTGCCGTACCCGATGGAAGCCAGGGTCAGGCCAACACCACACGGCGCCACCCGGCCAAACGCCGACCAGAAGGGCAGGCGCTCGCCGCGCGTCACTGCCACGTCGGGGCGTTTGCGCAGCACCAGCAGGGCAATGGCTGCCAACCCCAGCAGCGCCGGGCCCAGCACGCTGAAGCTCAGCCCGTCCACGGCTAGCACCCCCACCGGCGCGCCGATGGCGATGGCACCGTAAGAGGCGATGCCGTTCCATGAAATGACCCGGGCGGTGTGTTCAGGGCCGACCTGGCTGATTCCCCAGCTCAGGGTCGCCACGCCGATCAACCCCTGGGCTATGCCCAGCAGCAGGCGCCCGGCAAGCAGTAGGCCCAGGCTGAGGGTTGGCAGGTTCAGCGCCCAGGCGGACAGCAGGGTCAGCACACCGCAGCCGGCGATACCCAGCAGGCCATAGCGTATTGCCCGCTTGCCGCCCAGGGTATCGGCCACCCTGCCGGCTAATGGCCGGCTGAGCAGGGTGGCCAGGTATTGCAAGGCGATGGTCACGCCCGCTATCACGGCGCCGAAGCCCAGCTGATCGTGCACATGGCTGGGCAGTACCGCGATCGGCAGGCCGATGCAGAGGAAGGCAATGAAGGTGTAGAAGACAATCGACAGGATTTGCAGGGTTATGTGCAAGCTATCGCTGGGGGGAGCAGGTTGTTGCGCGGTCATGGGCTCGTTCGCGGGCGGGCGGTTGGGCGTGAACCCATCATGGCCGTTGCGCGAAGGAAATGAAAGCAGGCTAACGAATTTTTCGTGGAGAGGCCTGCGCTGTGGCGCAAGGCCTAGCCGCCGATGGCGGCCAGGCCTTACCGCTCAATCAGACCAACACACCCTGGCTACGCAGGTAGTCGTCGTAGGTACCGCTGAAGTCCACCACGCCATCGGCCGAGAGCTCGATGATGCGGGTAGCCAGCGACGAAACGAATTCGCGGTCGTGGCTGACGAACAGCAGGGTGCCTGGGTAGTTTTCCAGCGCCAGGTTGAGTGCTTCGATCGACTCCATGTCCAGGTGGTTGGTCGGTTCGTCCATCACCAGCACGTTGGGTTTTTGCAGGATCAGCTTGCCGAACAGCATGCGGCCTTGTTCACCACCGGAAATCACCTTCACCGACTTGAGGATCTCGTCGTTGGAGAACAGCATGCGCCCCAGGGTGCCGCGGATCACCTGCTCGCCGGATGTCCACTGGCCCATCCAGTCGAACAGGGTCATGTCGTCTTCGAAGTCGTGGGCGTGGTCTTGCGCGTAGTAGCCGACTTCGGCGCTGTCGGTCCACTTCACCGAACCGGCATCCGGGGTCATTTCGCCGACCAGGGTGCGCAGCAGGGTGGTCTTGCCGATACCGTTCGGGCCGATGATCGCCACGCGCTCACCCGCTTCCACGGTAAGGTCGAAGTTCTTGAACAGCACCTTGTCATCGAAGGCTTTGGCCATTTTCTCGACGACCACGGCCTGGCGGTGCAGCTTCTTGGTCTGCTCGAAGCGAATGAACGGGCTGACGCGGCTGGACGGTTTCACTTCGGCCAGCTGGATCTTGTCGATCTGCTTGGCGCGCGAAGTGGCCTGCTTGGCTTTCGACGCGTTCGCCGAGAAGCGGCTGACGAAGGTCTGCAGTTCGGCGATCTGGGCTTTCTTCTTGGCGTTGTCCGCCAACAATTGCTCGCGCGACTGGGTGGCGGCCGTCATGTACTCGTCGTAGTTGCCCGGGAACAGGCGCAGCTCGCCGTAGTCCAGGTCAGCCATGTGGGTGCACACGCTGTTGAGGAAGTGGCGGTCGTGGGAAATGATGATCATGGTGCTGTTACGCGCCGTGAGGATCGTTTCGAGCCAGCGGATGGTGTTGATGTCCAGGTGGTTGGTCGGTTCGTCGAGCAGCAGCACGTCCGGGTCCGAGAACAGCGCCTGGGCCAGCAGCACACGCAGCTTCCAGCCAGGGGCCACTTCGCTCATCGGGCCGAAGTGCTGCTCCAGCGGAATACCCAGGCCCAGCAGCAGTTCGCCGGCGCGCGACTCGGCGGTGTAGCCGTCCATTTCGGCGAATTCGGTTTCCAGTTCGGCGACGGCCATGCCGTCTTCCTCGGACATTTCCGGCAGCGAGTAGATACGGTCGCGCTCAGCCTTGACCTTCCACAGCTGGCCGTGGCCCATGATCACCGTGTCGATGACGGTGAATTCCTCGTAGGCGAACTGGTCCTGGCGCAGCTTGCCCAGGCGGGTGTTGGGTTCGAGCATGACCTGGCCACCCGAAGGCTCCAGGTCACCGCCGAGGATCTTCATGAAAGTCGACTTGCCGCAGCCGTTGGCGCCGATCAGGCCGTAGCGGTTGCCGTTGTTGAATTTGACAGAAACGTTTTCGAACAGCGGCTTGGAGCCGAACTGCATGGTGATGTTGGCGGTGGAGATCAAGGAGCTTACCTATCAATAACTTACGTGGCTTCTTCGCAGCTGCGGACCAATTTGGGACCAGTCTGGCGCTTTTCCAGTTCTGACCAGTGGTTGGACGAGTCAATCCAGCGCGCATAAGTCGATAAGAGCATCTGCACGCCATGCCCGAGCTGTTGGGCGATAAATGTGGGGTTGAGACCAGACATTGAGCGTATTGTCGCATAGGTGTGGCGGCAGTTATACGGGGGCGGTACCTGATCCCCAAACCTGCGAGGATCGGCCGCCATGGTTGATGCCGGTCAGACGTGACCCCCCCTTGAAGGATGACTTGATGAATTCCAACCACAGTGTCTATGCCGTCGATCATATTGGCTTCGCCGTCAGCTCACTGGAAGAAGCCATTCGCTTCTGGACAATCGGGCTTGGTTTCACGCTCGAACGCCAGTCGGAAATGGGAGGACCATTCATTCTCGATGTAACCGGCACCGCCGACCCGAAGGTGCGAACGGCGATAGTGAAAGGGCCGGATGGCAGCCGAGTGGAACTGCTGGAATAGTCGCAGGGTGCCCGCCACGGTGTCACCCCGCCTACGGCATCTGCGATCGGCTCAGCGCATCTGGCATTGAGCGTGCAAGATATGCACGCCGTACTCGGTCGCATCGAGCAAGCGGGCTGGCAGGCCAGGGGTACGCCTCAACCGATTCCCGCAGGCCCACGCAAGGGTACGCTGGTGGTGTATGTGACCGGGCCAGATAACATTACGCTGGAGCTGATGCAGGCGGCTGAGTTGCTTTCTGCGCTCACCTGATGTGTGCTGTCTTCAAACGGGTGCACGGGCAAGCTCATTGCTTGTTCATCATCAGTACATGCGTCAATGCAATAAGCAGAATCTGGCGAGAGCCCAACTCAAGCGTGCAAGATCGATCATTCTTCATGCCATCGGGTGCACTCATGCTCAAGCAAACGCCCGTCGTGTTCATCAACGGCCTCATCGGCTGCCTTGATCACAGCACCCTGCATAAGCGCCTGTGTCCGCTTCCGGTCATCGTGCCTGACCTACTCGGATATGGCCGTCTGAGTGGTGTTACGCCATGCAACGTGAATATCCCTTCTCAGATCGAGCACCTGCACCGAGAGATCGGCAAGCACGCCTCAGGTGGGCGAGTACACCTGGTCGGCCACTCCGTGGGTGGGGTTGTAGCCATGCTCTATGCGAGGCGTTATCGAGATCAAGTAGCCAGCATCACAAGCGTAGAGGGCAATTTTTCACTGAAAGATGCGTTCTGGTCTTCTAGTGTGGCAAAAATGTCTGCGCAAGAAACAGAGGCTCTGCTAGCCGGCTATCGTGCAAATCCGAAAGCCTGGATGGAGCGCGCAGGGGTTGCTTCTAGCCAGCAACGCCTTGAGGTTGCTATGGCCTGGTTGGCTCATCAACCCTCCAGCACAGTGCAAGCCATGGCCCGATCAGTGCTGGTCGAGACCGGAGGTGATGATTACCACGATGCCTTGAAGGCGATATTTTCTTCTATACCTGTGCATCTGCTGGCCGGAGAGCGCTCCCGGGCCGAATGGGATGTGCCTGACTGGGCGATAGCGCAGTCGGCCAGTATCACCATCATGCGTGAGGTGGGCCATCTGATGATGCTTGAGCAGCCACAGGCATTTGCGCAGGAGATCGCCCAGATACTCGATCAGGTTTGATCGGAATCACGGAGCAGCGCACGACAACCTAGTTAAGGGTAATGGTGAGCGGCTGCTCTCGACCCATTGCTGCCCTTCGCATGGGGGGCAGTCGGCCACAAGTACACGGTAGACAGGACAGCTATCCAAACTCGATCAGATTCGAATTTGATCTACTGAATTGTCGCATGGCCGGGGTATCGTTATCAGTGGCTGGCGAATTCACAAGTATTGAGGGAACATTCGGAGTATCAGGTACTAGCCACCAAGGAACGGAAATGGCACTGACCAGCAAAATCACTCCCTATGACCCCACTTGGCCCGCCCGCTTTCTGGCAGACAAGCCACTCATCGCTTCGGCCTTTGGCGATGAACTGATCGCCATACAGCATGTTGGAAGTACCTCCGTTCCAGGGCTCGCGGCGAAGCCTGAGATCGATGTGCTCATCGAGGTTCACGATCATAGCAACGCCTCGGCGCGGGACGAGGTGTTGATGGGCTTGGGATATGTGCGAGGAAGCGACTTGTCGGAAGGGCATCATTTCTATCGGCGTAATGTGGATGGGATTCGCACGCACAAGCTCCACGCTTGTGTCCGTGGCCACCTTGCGATCACCCAGATGGTGGGGTTCAGAGATTTGCTTAGATGCGATGCCTCTATGCGCCAGCAGTATGAAGCACTGAAGCTCCAACTTGAGTCGAGCACTACAGGTGGGATGGCTGAGTATCTGGAGAAAAAGTCTCCGTTTATTATCGCGGCACTAGTGCATGCCGGCATCGTATCTGGATGACCGATGGGTTGCTAAGCGGCGCCGGTATCAAGTGTCTGCATTGGGTCGGTAGCGGTCATCCACGACCGGAAGCTTGCGACCCATTGCAGACACTCACGCAAAGGAGCACTGCAAACCCAGGCCTCCGATCGCCATTACTGCTGGCTCTGGTTTGAGTTTTGCGCCGTTACGGTATCTCTGGTTTGTTCCATGCGGTGTTTGCGACATCCCTTTTCGTACAGAGCCTAGGCCGGTCTTGCGGCGCCCGTTGGATTTCTCTTGCGCATCAGTCTGCGCTTTCAGATCACACACCGATGCTGCCTGGTGATGAAGAACTCGGTGCATCGGGCAGCTTTCGTCATGCTGACGCGGTACTGGTTGTTCAGAATGGGGCAAGGGCCGTATTATCAGGCCGGTGTCTCGGTTTGTGCTGAGACTCACTTCCTTCGAAGGACATGAGCATGGGAAAATATTTCGGTAATTCAGGCCTGTTCAAGGCGGCTTCGTATTCCTGCAACGAACTCTTAGTCAGTGGTATCGCTAGCTGGGAGCGGAAAAATATTGCCCTGAATACGAAGGAGTTTTTGATATGTCCAAAGAATTATTCGGAGTTTCTGCTCTAGGTTTAATGGTGGTCGGTGAGTTCTGTGCAATCTACAGTGAGGTCGTGGTCGCTAAACTCGCGCAGACGGGAAGTGCTTCATGGGGCGCTATCAGCTTTCCCTTGGTGCTGATGTGTTTTGCAGGGATTTGCCTACTGGCGGCATACTGGCTTGGATACGTTGCAGTCGGTGACATCTGGATCGTCACCGTAGTATCGGTCACCTCGTTGTTGCTTCTCGAGCCCGTAATCGTGTGGTCTCTTTTTCATGAATTCCCAGGACGGGGAGCGCTCATTGGCTTTATCCTAGGGGCCTTGGGGATGCTGGCCACTGTATTGCTTTAACTCACTCTTCTGGCCCAGCATCTACTGCTGGGCCAGTTCGCACGCATTGCATTAATTTTCCGTCTGGTACCGTTGCCTGGGCCAGTCAGTGAAATGGGATCCGGCAGCATCGGCCTTTGACTGGATGCGCTCTGGAATCCCTTCCCGATGAACCGAGACATCCTTCGCCCCATCCGCTATGATCCGGGGCCAGCAACCCATGCAAACTGTGCAATGCGCGGGCGATTCAGGACCTCCTGTCACTCGTGCCTAGGTAGATCAGGGTACCGGATTACCCTGAGTCATGAATGAGGACGTTATGAAACACATAGTGGGAATTTCCGCAGCCATCGTTATGGCGTGTAGCCTGTCAGCACAGGCGGATGAGAAAGTACCTGCCCCAAACGAGAAGAATTGTTCGGGTAGCACGTACGATCAGATCCTCGCCAGTCTTTCGAAAGACGCTGATCGCAATGAATTCATTTACAACTGCAAGAGTTTTGAACAAGCTCGAAAACACACAGAGTGGAAGTTCGAGAAGAGCCCACCGGACGATTTCTGACCGCTGATGTGATTCAATGCTCGGCTCTGCACGTCGATACAGGTTTACCTTCGGTCGAACGACGTTATGGAGAAATAACCCCGTTTGGAGCAGAGCTAGTCAGACTGTGTGAAAGCCCACTGATCGGCCTTACACGCCCCGACTTGTGCGGGGCGTTGTTTTTTACTGAAAAAAGCGCTTCATCAGCGCTGACACCTCCTTTGAAGTATTACAGCTGAGCGCCCGCAATCCCCCGGACGATCACCGAGCTGTCGGCGGCCGCTTGCGGGTGCCAGCCAATAAAGGTATGGCCTACATCTGAATCTGGTATTTCATCTGCACGCGCACAGCTGATTAGCATCGTCGATGTCTTTCTGTCGACGAGAACAATAACGTGAACCTTGGATCGATCATTACCCGAAGTGCCCGCTACTGGGCGGACCACATCGCCGTGGCGGACAGCCAGACGCGCCTGACCTACGCGCAGTTGGAACGGCGCAGCAACCGCCTGGCGTCAGCGCTGGGTACGCTTGGCGTGGGCGTTGGCGAGCATGTGGCGATTCTTGCCGCCAACCGCGTGGAACTGGTCGAAGCGGAAGTGGCGCTGTACAAGGCGGCGATGGTCAAGGTGCCGATCAATGCGCGGCTGTCGGTGGATGAAGTGGTGCGGGTACTGGAAGACTCCTGCACTGTCGCACTGATCACCGACGCGCGCTTTGCCGAGTTGCTGGCTGCCCGACGCGCGGAGTTGCCGCTGCTGCGCTGGCTGATCGTGCTGGACGGCCAAGGGGGCGACCTGGGCTATTGCGCGTTGCTGCAGCTTGGCAGCGAGGCACCGCTGGGGCTGGACCCGGCCGACGATGCGCTGGCCGTGCTGCATTACACCTCTGGCAGCTCGGGCGTGCTCAAGGCCGCGATGCTGTCGTTCGGCAACCGCAAGGCGCTGGTGCGCAAGAGCATTGCCAGCCCCATACGCCGCTCCGGGCCGGGCGACGTCATGGCCCACGTGGGGCCTATCACCCATGCCAGCGGCATGCAGATCATGCCGCTACTGGCGGTGGGCGCCTGCAACCTGTTGCTTGATCGGTATGACGACCGCCTGTTGCT
This sequence comes from Pseudomonas sp. MB-090624, assembly GCF_003205245.1. Classification (NCBI taxonomy): domain Bacteria; kingdom Pseudomonadati; phylum Pseudomonadota; class Gammaproteobacteria; order Pseudomonadales; family Pseudomonadaceae; genus Pseudomonas; species Pseudomonas sp. MB-090624. The sequence continues at coordinate 47,374 of NZ_QJRK01000024.1, forward strand.
GGAAACCATCCAGCGCGAGCGGGTTACGCGGCTGTTCCTAGTACCGGCAATGATCAATCGCCTGGTCAACTACCCCGGCGTCGAACACTTCGACCTGTCCAGCCTGAAGCTGGTCATGTATGGCGCCGCACCCATGGCCCCGGCCCTGGTGAAAAAGGCCATCGAACTGTTCGGGCCAATCCTCGTACAAGGCTACGGCGCCGGGGAAACCTGCTCGCTGGTCACTGTGCTGACCGAGCAGGACCATTTGGTGGAAGACGGCAATTACCAGCGCCTGGCCTCTTGCGGGCGGTGCTACTTCGAGACCGACCTGCGGGTAGTCAACGAAGCCTTCGAGGATGTAGCCCCCGGTGAAGTTGGCGAGATCGTGGTCAAGGGCCCGGACGTGATGCAGGGCTATTGGCGCGCCCCGGCGCTCACCGCCGAAGTGATGCGCGACGGTTATTACCTCACGGGCGACCTGGCCACGGTCGATGCACAGGGGTACCTGTTCATTGTCGACCGCAAGAAGGAAATGATCATCTCCGGCGGGTTCAACGTGTACCCCAGCGAGGTGGAGCAGGTGATCTACGGCTTCCCCGAGGTGTTCGAGGTGGCGGTGGTCGGCGTGCCGGACCCGCAGTGGGGCGAAGCGGTGCGTGCGGTGGTGGTGCTCAAGGCGGGCGCACAGCTGCAGGTCGATGAGCTGATCGAGCGTTGCGGCCGGGCGCTGGCCGGTTTCAAGAAGCCGCGCGGCGTCGATTTTGTCAGCGAACTGCCAAAAAACCCTAATGGCAAGGTGGTGCGCCGCCTGGTCCGGGACACCTACTGGCAACACAGCGAACGTCGCATCTGACCAGGAGCATGACCATGTACCAACCCAGTGCCAAAGCTGCGCAGATTATCGAAGCAATCGAAGGTTTCGTCCGTGACCAGGTACGCCCGCTGGAGCAGCAAGCCCAGCTGGACTGGGCGCGCCCGCATCCGCAACCAGTGCTGCGCCAGGTGTGGAAGCTCGCCAGCGAGCAGGGCCTTTACACCGTCATGCTGCCTGAAAGCATGGGCGGTGCCGGCCTGAACGTGGCCGACCTGTGCGCGGTCAAGGAGGCCACGGTGCTGACCGGCTCCATGTTGGCCTCACACGTGTTGGGCGAGCTGTCGGGGCCGCCGCGGGTCGGCCACCTGTTCAAGGTGGCAAGCCCCTACCAGGTCGAGCGCTTTCTCAAGCCGGTGTGCAGTGCTGAAAAGGCCGTGTGCTTCGCCCTGACCGAAGCCGAGGCCGGCTCCGACGCCACCGCCATCAGCACCCAGGCACGTCGCGACGGCGACCACTATGTGCTCAGCGGCAGCAAGCGGTACATCTCCGGAGCCACGTACGCCGACCTGGCCGTGTTGCTGGCGGTGACCGGGCCAGGGAAGGGCGCCGAGGGTATTTCGGCATTCTTCGTCGACCTTGACGCCCCAGGGGTGCGCATCAACAGCGATTATGCGGTGATGTCTGGTGGCGGTGCCCATGGCGACATCCTGCTCGATCAGGTGCGTGTGCCGGCGGCCAACCTGATCGGCGAGGAGGGGCAGGGGTTCAAACTGGCCATGGGGCGGATCACCCTCAACCGCCTGCTGCATTGCCCGACCCTGCTGGGGATGGCCGGCTTGGCCCTGAACCTGTCGATCGAGCATGCGCGCAGCCGCAAGCAGTTCGGCCAGCCCATTGCCATGTTCCAGGCGGTCAACCACATGATCGCCGACATGGCCACCGAGCTGCACGCTGCGCGCAGCATGGTGTACGCCACGGCCCAGGTGAACGATGCCGGGGGCGATATCCGCACCCAGGCGCCGATGTGCAAATTGTTCGTCTCCGAGGCGGCGTTCCGCATCGCCGACAAGGCGGTGCAGGTGCACGGCGGTGCCGGGCTGTTGCAGGGCCACCCAGTGGAGTGGATATTCCGCGCCACGCGGATGATGCGGATCCTCACCGGCACCAGCGAGATCCAGCGCAACACCATCGCCAAAGGGGTGCTGATGCCTGCCTGACCGATGGGCCGCCCTGTCGGCGGCCTTTTTGCATCGCCCCACAACAATAACAAGAGTACTCCCCATGACTGCGGATTCTTCCCTGCCCAACCCCCGTACCGCCTGGCTGGTGGCCGCGCTGCTGGCCCTGCTGATGCTGGTCAACTTTCTCGACAAGGTGGTCATCGGCCTGGTAGCGGTGCCGATGAGCGCCGAACTGGGCCTGACGGCTACCGAGTTCGGCCTGATCGGCGGCGCCTTGCACTGGTTCTTCGCGATCTCCGCCGTGGTCGGTGGCTTCATGGCCAACCGGCGCCCCACCCGCACCTTGCTGCTGGGCATGGGCCTGTTCTGGGCGCTGATCCAGCTGCCCATGCTGTTCGCCACCTCACTGTGGGCCATCGTTGCCTGCCGGGTGCTGCTGGGCATCGGTGAGGGGCCGGCATCGCCGGTGGCCACCCATGCACTGTACAAGTGGTTCCCCAACGACCGGCGCAACCTGCCAGTGGCCCTGCTGCATGCCGGCAGTGCCATGGGGCTGCTGGTGGCAGGGGCGATGATCCCCTGGGTCAGCCTGCATTACGGCTGGCGGACCAATTTCATCATCCTGGCGCTGATCGGCCTGCTGTGGAGCCTGCTGTGGTGGCGGCTGGGCCAGGAGGGCACCCTCGAGCGCCTGCGCGCCAGCCAGCTCAAGGCCGATGAACCGGCTATTCCCTATCGCCGGCTGCTGGGGGACCCCAGCGTGCTGGGCAACTACCTGTGCCACTTTGCCGCCAACTGGTCGTTGGCGCTCACGCTGACCTGGGTGCCCAGCTACCTCCAGGTTGGCCTGGGTATCGACCCGCTGCAGACCGGCCGCCTCTTCGTGATGTTCGTGGTCGTGACCACGCCGCTGAGCTTGCTACTGGCCTGGTTCTCCCAGCGCCTGATGCGTCGCCGCGTGCCGTCACGTGTGGCACGCGGCGTGTTCGTTTCAGTGTGCCTGATACTGGCTGGCCTGTTGTCGGCGTCGCTGATGCTGCCTGGCCTCAGTACAGTAGCAAGGGTTGCCGCGCTGACGCTCAGTGGGGGCCTGGCGCTGGTGATGTATTCCGTGGGCCCGGCCATGCTCGCCGAGTTCACCCCGGCGGCCCAGCGCGGCGGCATCCTCGCCATGGGCAATGGCATTGCCTCGTTGGCCGGGCTGGCAGCACCGCTGGTGACGGGCTTGCTGGTTCAAGGCGCGGGCAGCGCACACCCGGCGGGGTATGCCCAAGGCTTTCTGGTATGTGGCGCGGTGCTAGTAGTGGCCGGGCTTGTGGGGGTGGCCACGCTGAACCCGCAGCTGACCCAGCGGCGCCTGCGCGTGCCGGTTGCCGCTGGCGGGAAGGCGCGCGCTCAGACCGCTAGCTGAGCGCCGGGCATGGCCTCCAGCGGCTGTGCTTCTTTGCCGATCAATTCGCCTCGCCAGCGGCCGCTGTTGACCAGGTCGATCAGCACGCTGCGCACCAGGTCGCGCAGGCAACCGGCGGCGAACGACAGGGGCTTGTGCTGGGAGTGCGCCAAGGCGATGGTGCGGCTGATGGCGGGTTCGACGATACGCCGCGCCGCCGTAGGTTCCAGCAATGTGCTCAGTGGCGGCCAGTTGCTGATGGTCGCAGCCAGGCCCGCGCGCACCAGGCTGGCGATGCCGGGCGCCGATTGCTGTTCGTAGGCGGCGGCCAGGGGCACGGCGGCCTGCATCGCCGCTTGCTCGATGCGCCGGCGCAGGTGCAACGTTCTGGGCGGCAGCACCAGCCGGGTGGCTGCGGCTTCGGCGAGGCTGATGGTGTCGGGGGTGCCAGGGGCTGATGCACCGACCCAGTACAGCGCCTCGGTGAAGATCGGCTCGGCCTCGACATGCTCGAGTTCTTCGGCATTGGGTACCACGCCGAAGTCCACCTTGCCCAGCTCGATGGCCTGGCCGCCTTCACGGCTGAGGCCATCCCACACGGTCAGCGTCACGCCGGGGAAGCGCTGTTCGGCGCGCCTGAGAATTTCCGGCAACAGCAGGTCGGCGGCCGTGGCCGGAATGGAGATGGCCACATGGCCCTTGGGGTCGCCGCGGCTGGATTTCAGCTCATCCTTCACCGAGTCCAGTTTCTGTACCACTTGCCGGGCCACCTCGTAGAGCTGGCGCCCGGCATCGGTCAGGGCAATGCCATCGTGCTGGCGGTCGAGCAACTGCATTTCCAGTTCACTTTCCAGCAGGCCGATCTGCCTGCTCAGCGCCGGCTGGGCAATGTAGGCGCGACGTGCAGCCGAAGAGAAGCTGCCAGCGTCGACGATGGCGATCAGATAGCGGAGTTGTTTCAAGGTCATCGGAGCGGTTCCAAGGGTATGCCGAACTGATATGGCACGTATCCGAACACGTTATTTGTGGGGTTCGGAGCGCGGCTCCTAGTATCACCCCGAAAGCGCTTGCCAAAGCAAGCCGGCCAGGACCACACAACAACAAGAGGCCAAGCCCGATGAAGCCATTTGCCCTGCTGCGCAGCACCCTGTGCATCAACGCCAGCCTGCTGAGCCTGTGCGTGGCGGCCACGCCACTGCCCGTAGACTTGACGCCGGTGGGGGCCGAACGCGGGCCCAGTAGTGACGGCCGCATTCCGGCCTGGAACGGCGGCCTGCACGCGGGGCAAGTGTCGCTGACGGTCAACGGCACGCCACTGGACCCCTATGCCGATGAGCGGCCGCTGTATGTGATCAGCGCCAGCAACTACACCCAGTACCGCGAACAGTTGACCGCGGGGCAGGTGGCCTTGATGCAGCGTTATCCCAAGTCGTTTCGCCTGCCGGTGTACCCCTCGCATCGCAGTGTCGCGGTGCCGCCACGTGTCAGCGAGTGGGCCTGGCACAATGCCGCCAGCGCCCGCCTGGTCAATCACGGCAACGGCGTGGCGGGCTTCGCCGGCGTGGTGGCATTCCCCCGGCCGGGCAATGGCCTGCAGGTGTTGTGGAACCACCTCACGCGGCCGCGCAACGGCAGCTACAGCCTGGCCTCGGACAGCATTACCCCGCGTGGTGATGGCCGCTTCGCAACGATCAGCCTGCAACAGAACTTCGCCCGCCCCGACGGGCTGGAAGGCGGCCAGGCGGGCAACGTGCTGTATTACCTGAGTTACCGCATGACCGCGCCGTCGCGCCTGGCGGGCGATGCCGTGGTGCTGCACGAAACCCTCGACCAGGTGGCCCAACCGCGCCTCTCGTGGCTGTACAGCAGCAGCCAGCGGCGGGTGCGTCGCGCCCCGGCGCTGGCCTATGACAGCATCACCCCGGGCACGGCCGGCCTGCGCACCGCCGACAGCCGCGACATGTTCAACGGCGCCCCGGACCTCTACCAGTGGACCCTCGTCGGCAAGAAGGCCCTGCACGTACCGTATAACAGCTACCGTCTGGCTTCGCCGCTGCTCGGTTATGCCGCGCTGATCGGGCCTGGCCATGTCAACCCGCAACCCACACGCTACGAACTGCACCGGGTGTGGGAAGTGGTGGGCACCCTCAAGCCTGGGGCGAAGCACCTGTACGCCAGCCGCCGCTATTACCTGGACGAAGACAGCTGGGCCATCCTCGAGGCGGATTTCTTCGACCACGAGGGCCGGCTGTGGCGCACCGCCCAGGCGCACAGTTACTACCACGTCACGGGCCAGGCGCTGGTCAATGCCATGGAGGCGATCTATGACCTGCGCACTGGCCGCTACCAGCTGTCTGGCCTGACCAACGAGCAGCCCAGGCCATACGTCTTCGACGTACGCACCCATGCGTCCTACTTCTCCCCCGGGGCATTGCGCAGCCAAGGGTTGCGTTGAAACAGGCCCCTCATCGCTTCCGAGCACCGTCATACCCTTTGCAAGCGCCAGGTTTAGCGCCGCTCGTCTCAGGGCGGCGCTGTTGGTTATTCAAGGGGTGACGATATTGAAACGCCCGTCAGGCTCGTCCAGCCCTGCCATGAAACGCATGAACTTGACGCGCTCACCCCTGATGGCGATATCACCCACGGTTGCTTCCTTGAGAAAGCCGGTCTGCTTCAGGGCGATGCGGTCCAGGGTCGCCTTGCTCATGTTCACTTCGACATCTGCCTGCCCATGGCGGGTGTGGTCGCGGTGGGTGAGCACCCCGTTACGCAGGGTCAAGGCGTAGTCGTCGTTCAGGTCGGTGAAGTGCCAGTTGATGGTCAGGTCCTGCTCGGCGGCCTTGGCGGCATCCACGCGCACACCCAGGTAGTCGAAGAACAGCGTCGGGGTCAGGGCGCGTATCAGGTCGTCCGCGCTGCCGCCTTTGCTGGCGGCAGGTGCCACGCCGTTGCGCAGCTCTTGCGCACCGGTCAGGTACGCGTTGCGCCAGGTGGCGTTTTCGCTCTGATAGCCCAGTTGCTCCAGGGCGTCGGCCTGCAGCTCGCGCGCGGCGCGGTTGTTGGGCTGGGCGAACACCAGGTGCCGCGTCAGCTCGGCAACCCAGCGGTAATCACCGCTGCTATGGGCCTCACGGGCCAGGGTCAGCACCCGCTCGGCGCCACCCAGGGCCTTTACGTAATGCGTACCGGCTTCGCCAGGCGGCAAAGGGTCCAGGGTTGCCGGGTTGCCGTCGTAAAAGCCCATGTAGCGCTGATACACCGCCCGCACGTTATGGCTGAGCGAGCCGTAGTAGTCGCGGCTGTACCATTTGCTGGCCAGCCGGGGCGGCAAGCTGGTCAGCTCGGCGGCGATTTCGGTAGGGCCCAGGCCGCGGTTGATCAGGCGCAGGGTCTGGCTGTCGATGAAGGCGTACATGTCGCGCTGATCGGCCAGGTAGTCGCGTATCGCCGCGCTGCCCCAGGTTGGCCAGTGGTGCTGGGCAAACACCACGTCGGCCTGCTCGCCATAGCGCACCAGCGACTGGTCGAGGTAGTGCGCCCACACCTTGGCATCGCGCACCTGGGCACCGCGCAGGGTCAGCACGTTGTGCTGCACGTGAGTGGCGTTCTCGGCCATGCACAAGGCCTTGAACTGCGGAAACCACAGGTTCATTTCAGCCGGCGCCTCGGTGCCAGGGGTGAGCTGGAACTCAATGTCGACCCCGTCGATGCGCAGGGTCTCGAAGGACTGTTCGATCAGCCGGGTCGGGGCGATCAGGCTGACCGTGGCATTGGCTGGCACGCCTTTGCCGAGGCCGGCATCCACCTGGCCGCGTGGCCCGCGGGGCAGTGGCGCGCCGTACATGTACTGCGCACGGCGCTTCATTGCCGGGCCGGCCAGCACGTTTTCGCTGACGGCATGTTCGAAGAACCCTTGTGGGGCGATGACCTGTACCTTACCGGCCTTGACGTCCGCCTCGTCGACCACCCCACGTACCCCGCCGAAGTGATCGACGTGCGGGTGGGTGTAGATCACCGCCACCACCGGCCGCTGCGGGCGATGGCGCATGTACATGGCCAGCCCGGCCCGGGCGGTTTCCACCGACAGCAGCGGGTCCATCACGATCAGGCCGTGCTCGCCTTCGATCAGGGTCATGTTGGCCAGGTCCAGGCCGCGCACCTGGTAGATGCCCTCGCGGACCTTGTATAACCCGGCAAGGGTGTTGAGCTGGGCCATGCGCCACAGGCTCGGGTTGACCGTGGCCGGTGCATGGCCTGCCAGGAAGGCGTAGCGCTGCAGGTCCCAGACGGTCTTGCCGGCGGCATTGACCACGGGCTGGTCGACGGCTTCGAGCAGGCCGCGGCGGGCATTGTCGAAGTCGCTGCGGTCGTCGAAGGGCAGGCGCTGCAACCATTGCTGGTTGCTTTGGCGGGTGAACTCGCTGGCTTGTTTGGCCGGCTCGGCGGCCAGCGTTGCGTGGGGCAACGCCAGGGCCAGCAGGCAGGGCAGGGTGCGCAGGTGCATGGGGTGGTCCTTATTGTTCTGTTCTGAGGGCAAACACTCTAAGGACAGAGCTCGCTGGCGAACCAATACCACTCTTGCATGGCTCCCCATGCCCAATTGCGATGGCTTAGCCAGCACCGATGTCCATGATGCGCGCCACCAGCCAGGCCAAAGCCGGGTCGTGCTGACGATGGGCAAGGTACACCAGCTCCAGTTGGAAAGGCTGCAGGGCGAACGGCAGCTCGAACACCTGCAATGGCAGCAGCCTGGCGAAATGGCGGGCCAAGGCGGTAGGCAGCACCACGCACAGGTCGGAGCTGGCGGCCAGGTGCGCGGCCTGCAGGTAATTGGGCGTGGTGTAGACGATGCGCCGGGCCAGACCCTGTTCCCCCAGCCATTGGTCGACCATGCCACGCGTCTGGCCGCCGTGCACCCACAAGTGGCGCAGGGCGAGAAACGCCTCAAGGTCGAGTGTGCCCTGCACGTCGGGGTGGCCCTGGCGCACCGCCACGTGCAGGGTTTCGCTGCGCCAGTGGCGCCGTTCGTAGCGGGCGGGCACGTCATCGAAGCGCCCCAGCACCAGGTCGAGTTCGCCCCGGTCGAGGGCTTCGGCAGGCAGGTTGGGCGCCAGGTGCAGCACATCCACGCGCAAGTGCGGGGCCTGGGTTTGCAAGGTGGCCAGCAACTTTGGCATGCACAGCTGTTCAGCGAAATCGGTCAGAGCGATGCGCAGTTGCCGGTGGCTAAGCCTGGGGTCGAAGCGGTCACCAGCGCCAAGGGTTTGTTCGATCTGCAGCAAGGCCGCGCGAATCGGGCCTTCCAGGGCCAGGGCGCGCGGGGTGGGGCGCATGCGCCGGCCGACGCGCACCAGCAGCGGGTCGCCCAGCAGGTCGCGCAGGCGTGCCAGCGCATTGCTGACCGTCGGCTGGGTCAGTGCCAGGCGCTCGGCGGCCCGCGACACGTTCTGTTCGCGCAGCAGCATGTCCAGCACGCGCAGCAGGTTGAGGTCGAAGTTGGCAATATTCATGCAAAAAATACATGGGATGGAAAATGAGAATTTCAAAAATAGTAGGCGCCTGACTAGGGTGAGGGCAATGCCTTCACAACTCGAACCAGGAGCGTCACCCGTGAGTACCCTCTACAACATTCAGCAGGTGGCGGTGATCGGCGCCGGCACCATGGGCCGTGGCATCGTCATCAGCCTTGCCCGTGCAGGCCTTGCAGTGCAGTGGCTGGACAACGACCCCGGCGCCACCGAAGCAGGCCTGGCCATGATTGCGCAAACCTGGGCACAACAGGTTGCCAAAGGCCGCATCGCTCAGGCCGAAGCTGATGCTTGCCTGGCGCGCGTGCACCCGGTCATGGCCTATGACGACCTCGCCGCAGCCGACCTGGTGATCGAAGCGGTGTACGAGAGCCTGGCGCTCAAGCAGGCCATCTTCCGTACCCTGGACAGCACGCTCAAGGCCGACGCCATCCTGGCCAGCAACACCTCGGCGTTGGACATCGACGCCATCGCGGCGGTGACCCGCCGGCCCGAACAGGTGCTGGGGCTGCATTTCTTCAGCCCGGCCCATGTGATGAGGCTGCTGGAGGTGGTGCGCGGGGCGCGCACGTCGCCGGCGGTGCTCGACGCGGCCCAGGCCATCGGCCAGCGCATGGGCAAGGAAGTGGTGGTGGCCGGCAACTGCCCGGGTTTCATCGGCAACCGCATGCTCGCCAGCTATGTGGCCGAGGCGCGCAAGCTGCTGCTCGAAGGCGCCACGCCGCGGCAGGTGGACGGTGCGCTGCAGGCGTTCGGCATGGCCATGGGCCCGTTTCGCATGTACGACGTGGTCGGCCTCGACCTGGAGTGGCGAACGCGCCAGCTGGCTGGTAACGGCATGGATGCGCCGCTGGTACAGGTCGACAATGCGCTGTGTGCGCTCGGGCGGTTCGGCCAGAAAAGCGGCCAGGGCTATTACCGGTATACCCCCGGCAGCCGTGAAGCCGGGCACGACCCCGAAGTCGACGCGCTGGTGCTCAAGGTCGCCCAGGACCTTGGCGTGCACCGGCGCCCGATCGACGACGAGGAAATCCGCGAACGCTGCCTGCTGGCACTGGTCAACGAAGGCGCGAAAATTCTTGAGGAAACGGTGGCGGGTTGCAGCGCTGACATCGACCGGGTGTACCTGCATGGCTATGGTTTCCCGCACCAGGCCGGCGGGCCGATGCATTGGGCCGACCAGCAGGGCCTGAGCTTGCTGCTGGCGCGGCTGGAACGCCTGCAGGGGCTGTTCGGCGAGCATTGGCGCCCGGCCGGGTTGTTGATGCGCCTGGTGGCCGAGGGCAAACGACTGGCCGACGTCCGAGGGGGCCGTGCATGAACTACCGAGCCCCCCTGCGTGACATGCACTTCGTGCTGCACGAACTGTTCGATGTGACGGCGCACTGTGCCCGCCTGGGCAATGAACTGGACCGTGAAACCATTGACGGCATACTTGAGCAGGGTGCACGTTTCGCCGGCGAGGTGGTTGCACCGCTCAATCGCCAGGGCGATGAGCAGGGCTGCCACCTGGAGCAAGGCAGCGTGCGCACGCCCGAGGGCTTTCGCCAAGCCTACCTGCACTATGTGGAGCAGGGCTGGGGTGGCATGACCGGCCCGCTGGAGCATGGTGGGCAGGGCCTGCCGCAAATGGTTGCGGCCTGCTTCCATGAGATGCTGATGGGCGCGTCGCTGTCGTTCCGGATCTATTCCGGCCTGACCGAGGGCGCCGTGCTGGCCGTGCACCGGCATGGCAGCGCAGCACTCAAGCGCGACTACCTGGGCAAGCTGGTCAGCGGCGAATGGGCCGGCACCATGTGCCTGACCGAGCCGCAGGCCGGTACCGACCTGGCGCTGCTGCGTACCCGTGCGGAGCCGCAGGGCGATGGCAGCTACCGCATCAGCGGCAGCAAGATCTTCATCAGCGGCGGCGACCAGGACCTTACCGACAACATCGTCCACCTGGTGCTGGCGCGCCTGCCGGATGCGCCGGCCGGTGTGCGTGGCATCAGCCTGTTCCTGGTGCCCAAGTTCGAATGCGCCGCAGGCGGTGGGTTGGGCCCGCGCAATGCGCTCGAATGCGGCGCACTCGAGCACAAGATGGGCATCAAGGGCGCGGCGACCTGCGTAATGAACTTCGATGGCGCGCGCGGCTGGCTGGTGGGGGAGGCCAACCAGGGCCTGGCGTGCATGTTCACCATGATGAACGACGCGCGCTTCCAGGTCGGGCTGCAGGGGCTGGGCATCGCCGAAGCAGCCTTCCAGGGTGGCTTGGCCTATGCGCGCGAGCGCCTGCAGTCGCGCAGCCTGGCAGGGCCGGTGGCGCCCGAGCGCAGTGCCGACCCGATCATCTGCCACCCTGATGTTCGGCGCATGCTGCTGACCCAGAAAACCCTCAGCGAGGGCTGCCGCATGCTGGCGGCGTTTGCCGTCCAAGCGCTGGACCTGGAGCACGGTGCCTTGCAACCCGAGTTGCAGGCGGCCGCCGGGCGCCGGGCGGCATTGCTGATTCCCATCGTCAAGGCCTTCCTCACCGATGTTGGCCAGGAGACTGCCAGCCTGGGCGTGCAGCTGTACGGTGGGCATGGCTACATCCGTGAATGGGGCATGGAGCAGCTGATGCGTGACAGCCGCATCACCCAGTTGTACGAGGGCACCAACGGTATCCAGGCGCTGGACCTGATTCGCCGCAAGCTGCTGGGCGATGGCGGCGAGCAACTGCGCCTGCTGATCGATGAGCTACTTGAAGCGGCACGCAACTGCCCCGTTGAGGCGCTGGCCGGGATGGCCCGGGTGGTCGCCCAGCGCCTGCAGGAGTGGCGCAACCTGAGCGCCGAAGTGCTGGATGCCTGCCGCAGCGACCCCCAGGAAATAGGCGCGGTGGCGGTGGATTTCCTCGCCTATTCAGGCTACGTGCTGCTGGCCGCACTGTGGCTACGGGCGGCCGAGACCGCCAGTGCGGCCTTGGCCACAGGCAGTCGGGACCGCGCCTTCTACCAGGCCAAATTGCACGCGGCTGCCTTCTACTGGCAGCGGGTATTGCCGCGCGCCACTGCCCACTGCGATGCCCTGCGCGGCGGCGCACAGTGCTTGATGAGCCTGGATGAAGCGCACTTTGCCTTTTGACCTGGCCCCGCTGTTCACCCACAAGAACAAGGAACATGAGCATGCAGCCTTTCAGTTTTGCCACCACCCCCCACCTGCTATGCGAAACCGGTGCCGCCGGGCGCCTGGCCCAGCTATGCAAACGCCGTGGCGTGCGCCGCGTGCTGATCGTGACCGACCCCGGCATCGTCAACCTGGGCATGCTCGATGACTTGCTGCCAGGCTTTACCCAAGCGCACCTGAGCGTGGCCATCTTCAGCGAGGTCAGCGCCGACCCCAGCCATGCCTGTGTGCTGTCGGCCGTGGGCCGGGCGCGGCATATCGGCGCCGAGCTGATCGTCGGTTTCGGCGGCGGCAGCTCGATGGATGTCGCCAAGCTGGTTGCGCTGCTGGCACACCCGGGCTGTGACCAGACCCTGGAGGCGGTCTATGGCATCGACCAGGCCAAAGGCCAGCGCCTGCCGCTGATTCAGGTACCGACCACCGCCGGGACCGGCTCGGAGGTCACCCCCGTCGCCGTGATCACCACCGGCGAGGCCGCCAAGCTGGCAGTGATCTCGCCGTTGTTGTTGCCTGACCTGGCGCTGCTCGACGCCGAGCGCACCCTGGGCCTGCCACCGGCGATCACGGCGGCCACGGGGATAGATGCCATGGTCCATGCCATCGAGGCCACCACCAGCCAGTTCAAGCGCAACCCGATGTCCAGCCTGTTGGCCCGGGAGGCGCTGACGCTGCTGGCAGGCAACCTCGACCAGGCAGTTCACAACGGTGGCAACCTGGCGGCGCGCCAGGCCATGCTGCTGGGTGCCTGCCTGGCCGGGCAGGCATTTGCCAACGCGCCGGTGGCAGCGGTGCATGCGCTGGCCTACCCGTTGGGGGCGCGCTACCACGTGCCGCACGGGTTGGCCAATGCACTGGTGCTGCCGCACGTGATGCGCTTCAACCGGCTGGCAGCGTTCGCCGACTATGCTGCGCTGGCCCCGGCACTGTTGGGCGAGCGCCTGGTGCCGGGCGGTCCGCATGAGTTGTGCAACCAGTTCATCGATGAGCTGGAGCAACTGGCGCCACGCTGCGGCCTGCCCAGCCGGCTGCGGGATGTCGGGGTACCGCGGCACAGCCTGCCATTGCTGGCCGAGGATGCCCTGCAACAGCAACGGTTGTTGGTCAACAACCCGCGCAAGGTCACGCTCGACGATGCCTTGGCCCTCTATGAGGCGGCGTTCTGACCATGGGCAGGGAACGCCCGCGGCGTGGCGCCTACCGCCACTTCCAGCCGATCACCACGCGGTGGCACGACAACGACCTGTATGGGCATGTGAACAACGTGGTGTATTACGGCTTTTTCGACAGTGCCGTGAACACCTGGCTGATCGAACACGCCGGCCTGGATGTTCACCACGACCCGGTGGTGGCTTACGTGGCAGGGTCTGCCTGCGACTACTTCGCCGCCGTCGCGTTCCCGCAGCGCATCGAGGTGGGCATTGCCGTCGAGCGGTTGGGCAGCAGTTCGGTGCATTACGCCCTGGCCGTGTTCGCCGAGGGCGAGCCCCAGGCCTGCGCCGCTGGCCGCTTCACCCATGTGTTCGTCGATCGCCGCAACAACCGCCCGGTCGCGATTCCCGCCAGATTACGCAGTGCCTTCGCCCGCCTGCTGCCGGTTTAGTTGCGCGCCGTTGCCCTTGGGCCATAACGAAGCGGCATGGCATTGATCCGAACACGCTATTTGTGAGCGTAATCAGCCCTCCCTGATACTGCCCGTCACCGACACCGCCGGCCTTGGCAGCCGGCGTGTCCGCGCTGAACCCATCATTTTCCTCATTACTAGAACAACAAGAGGTCAAGCGTGAGCGCACTCCTTCCAACCTGCCGGCGCCAGGCGCCGCTGGCGGCCCTGTGCTGCCTGCTCGCAACCCCGGTTGCGGGCGTTCAATTCGACGTTGGGCCGCTGCAAGGGCGTTTCGATTCGGCCCTGTCATTGAGCACCGCCGTCAGCACTGCCAACCCCGACAAGCAGCAGCTGCAGGCCGCCAATGGCAATGACGGGCGACGCAACTACCGGTCGGGTGACGTTTTTTCGGTGCTGTTCAAAGGCACCCATGACCTGGAGGTGCGTCGCGGTAACCTGGGTGTATTCCTGCGGGGCAGCTATTGGTACGACACTGCGCAGCGCGACCACAGCCAGCGGGCCGTCGACATCGACGACCGCAACCGCCTGGTCTCGGCGAAAACCGCAGGGGCGGAGCTGCTTGATGCCTTCGCCTACGGCCTTTATGACATTGCGGGTGAGCCCGGTTCGCTGCGTGTGGGCAAACAGGTGGTCAACTGGGGGGAAAGCTTGTTCATCCAGGGCGGGCTGAACGTGATCAACCCATTCAACCAGGCGGCGCTGCGCCGGCCGGGCGCAGAAGTGAAGGACGCCCTGGCACCGGTCAACCTGCTGTATGTCACGCAGAACCTCAACCAGGCGGTGTCTTTCGACGCCTTTTATCAGTTGGACTGGGAGCAGACCCGGCTGGAAAACTGCGCAACGTTCTTTTCCGGCAACGACTTCATGCCCGAAGGCTGCCAGGGCCTGGATGTCGGCGGGCAGGCGCTGACCAACCCGGCCGTGTCGCAGGCCCTGGCGCCGTTCGGTGTGACGCTGACGGCGGAGGGCGTACGCGTGCCGCGAGGCGCCGACCAGGATGCGCGCGACGGTGGCCAATGGGGGGTGTCGTTGCACTGGTACGTGGAACCTCTGGATACCGAGTTCGGCCTGTTCGCGGCCAATTACCACAGCCGCTCGCCCTACCTGGGCACGGTCAGCAGCCGCTATTACGCCAATACGGGCTTTGCCCGTGAACTGTGCGGCAACATCGGCGTGGCGCTGGCCAGTTGCGGCGCGTTCATGGCGTCCGGCAACGGGCAGACCCTGGCTGGCGCGCTGCGCATGGGTACCTCGCAGTACCAGGCGCAGTACCCCGAGGACATCCGCCTGTACGGTCTGACCTTCGCCACCACCTTGCGCAACGGCGCCGCCGTGCAGGGTGAACTGAGCTACCGCCCGAACATGCCGGTGCAGCTCAACGGCAACGATGTGCTGCAGTCATTGCTCAATGCCCCTGGCCGCAGCCCGCTCAACGCCGACGGCCTGCGCCCGGCGACAGGCTACACCCCGTTCGACGGTTATCGGCGCAAGGAGGTGACCCAGGCTCAGGTATCAGTGGTGCAGGCATTCAGCCAGGTCATGGGCGCGAACCAGTTGCTGCTGATGGGCGAGGTTGGGGCGACCTATGTCGGCGGGCTGGAGGGACGGTTCGGGCCGCGTTATGGCCGTTCCGGTGCCTACGGCAACGGCGAGCTGGCCGACAACAGCCTGTGCCTGGCGATTTCGAAGAGCCCGGGCGACTGCAACAACGAGGGCTTCGTCACCGCCTTTGCCTGGGGTTACCGCCTGCGGGCGACCTGGAGCTACCCCAACCTGGTCCAGGGCCTGGACATTCGCCCAGGCCTGGCCTGGGCCCACGATGTCAGGGGCTTTTCGCCGGCCGACAGTTCGGCTTTCAACGAAGGCTCGCGCTCGATCAGCTTGGGCGTGGACGTCAGCCTGGCTAGCCAGTACTGGGCCGGCCTGGCCTATACCGCTTACCTCGACGGCGATTATGGCACCCGCGGCGACCGCGATTATGTGGCGTTCAGCGTGGGCGCCAACTTCTAGAGCAGCCTGGCGGCAAACACTGTGCTCGACGGCTTCAGACTGCAGCCCGCCTGAACTGCTCGATCGTAGCGATCAGGCGTTCTGGCTGGTTGTAGAGGTCTGGCCCGCTGAAGGCATGCATGCGCTGGTCGAGCTCGACCAGCAACAGCGGCACACCATTTGCGCCCGCTTTGCGCATCAGTGCCTGCGCTTCGGTGAAGCGGGCCGAGGTTTGGCTGGCCAGTTGCTGTTGCCGGGTAAGCGCCGTGAGCAGTGCCTGCGCATCGGCCGTGAAACCCTCCTGGCCCAGGAAGTCGGCAGTGCAGGCCGCCACTACCTCGGACGACGAGGTATCAAGGCCATCCACATAGCGCGCTGTTTGCAGGGCCGCGTACAGCTTTGGCTCCAGCGCCTTGCCGTACCCTCGGGCCAGGGTAAGCGCACGGCTGACCGGCATTGAGTCGAACCGCAGCGAGCGGCCACCGAGAATCTGCTTGAAATACAACTCGCTGAAGGGCTGGCCGGTGAGTGAAGCGATTCGCAAGTCGTTGGCCCGGGCGAAGTGGGCAAACTCAGCGTTTATCTGCCGTGCACCTGGCCCTGCGAAAAGCCCTGTCGGGTGCATCTCCAGCTCACCGGCGAAGCGCTCTGCCAGGTGCTTCAGCGTGTCGGCGCTGGCATAGCACCAACCACAGAGCGGGTCGAACAGAAAGTGCAATTTCATAGCGGCCATCATCAGGCTCCTTGAATGTGATGGCGCCAGACTATTCGATTGGTATGCGCGGAAATAGGCGATTACACCGCACAGATTATTGCGCAAACCGGGCAAATGCTGTTCGAAAACCTGCCTGTCGCAGCCGAGCCTTTTCCCGAAAACGGTGCACGGCTTCGGCCGCCCCAGCCCCCTGCTGGGCAGCGCTACACCGTGGCTGAACTTTTGCCGGCGTTGATGGCTCTGAGCCATTCCCACAGCGCATTGTGCGCTGCGGCATCTCAGAGACCCTGTCATGTTTTCCGATGAATTCCTGGTTGCTTATGTCGTGGTCGAGGTGGTGCTGGTCGTGGCGGCTTTTGCTATCGGCGTTCACCTGACCGAGCGCTAGGGCATACAAAAGCTGCGTGATCGATGGTTTTTTCGGAACTATCCATCTGCATCCTGTATGGTGCCGGTTTAAGGCTTCGAAAGTGGATCGGCTTCGCGCTCAATGTCATTCAGCAAGCACTACAGGCAGCTTGATCTGCAGTCCACTATGCTCTCAGGCAGCATGGACTGGTTGGTTTTATCAGCGCAATGTCGACCGAAATCGGGATATGTATGACTGTACAGCAGCGTAACAATGTACATATCGAGGGTGACGGCCCGGCTACCCTGATTCTGTCTCACGGTTTTGGCTGCGACCAGTCGATGTGGAAGGCGTTGTCGCCGCATTTCATTCCACACATGCGTGTCATCACCTACGACCTGGTCGGTGCTGGGCAGTCCGATCTCGCTGCCTACGACAGAGCGAAATACTCGACCCTGTTGGGCTATGCCGATGACCTGAACGCAATCATCGATGATTTCGGCCAGGGCCCGGTCATTATTGCGGGGCATTCGGTCAGTGCCATGATCGGTGTGCTGGCCGAGCTACGGCAGCCAGGCAGAATCGCGGGGCTGGTGTTGATCGGGGGGTCGCCTTGTTACATCGACTCGGACGGTTACAACGGCGGCTTCAGCCAGGAGGATGTGCTGGGGCTGCTGTCGATGATCGATGAGAATTACCTGGGCTGGTCCAGCACCATGGCGCCTGTGCTGATGGGTGCGTCGGGTGAGCCCGCGATGCAGGAAGAGTTGGTAAGCAGCTTCCGTCGCACCAACGCGGAGATCGCCCGGCATTTCGCCCGCGTGATCTTCTTGTCCGACCACCGCGAGGATGTGAAAGGCTTGAATGTGCCGACGCTGATCCTGCAGAGCAGAGTGGACCCGGTAGTTCCAGTGGCCGTGGGCGAGTACCTGGAAAGGGTGATGCCCAGCAGCCAGCTTGTACTGGTGGACAACATGGGCCATTACCCGCAGCTCAGCGCCTCCAGCGCCTGCGCCGCGGCCATGGACGGGTTTTTCGCCCGCCTGGGGCTGGGTCGTGAATGATCCGACCGTGATGTTCGACGCGTCTTACTTCGAGCAAGCGCCTTGCGGCTTGGTCGTCATGGAGGCGGACGGCACACTGCTGCGCTGCAACGCCACCTTTGGCAACTGGCTGGGGTATGACGTAGCGCAGTTGAAACAGCGCAGTTTCGATCAGTTGCTGACCACCGTGGGCCGTACCTTCCAGCTTACCCACTGGGGGCCTTTGCTGAACTTGCAGGGCTCGATTTCCGAGGTGAAGGTCGGCCTGCGTCACCGCGATGGTCACGTGGTGGCCATGCTGCTCAATGCCGTGCGCCGTGAAACCGCTGAAGGGGTTCGCTTTCAGCTGGCCTTGTTCAGTACCAGCGAGCGTGATCGTAACGAGCACACGGTGTTTCAGGCCATGCAGCGGGCCGAGGAACTGCTGGCGCAAAAAATCAGCGCCGAGCATGCCCTGCAGCGCGCGCAGGACGACCTGGCCCTGGCCTACGCCGAGGCCCAGCGGCGTGCGCTACTGGCCGAACAGATGGTGGCGGTTGCCAGCCATGATTTGAAAAACCCCATGACCGCTATCCGGATGGCCACCGAACTGCTGGGGCGTGATGCGCAGGGCGAGCGGGCCCGGCGCCTGTTGGGCAGCATCAACACATCGGCCGAGCGCGCGCAGCGCATGATCGTCGACCTGCTGGATTTCGCCTCGGTCAGGCTAGGCCAGGGCATCAGTATCAAGCGTCAGCGAGTCGACCTGTTGCGGGTGGTGGATCAATGTGTCAGCGAGCTGAGGATCACCTTCTGCCACGCCAGTATTCGCCATCTTTCCCGCGGGCAGGCCATGTTCGAAGTGGATCAGGACAGGCTGCAGCAAATGATCGGCAACCTGGTCGCCAATAGCGTTGCCTACGGTGACTTGCGCCAGCCGATTACGGTGACCACTGACTGTTTCGCGGACAGCGTGCTGATCAGTGTGCACAACCACGGCCCCGCCATCGCCGAAGCAGTGATACCCACCTTGTACGAGCCAATGACGCGCGGCAGCGACCGCCAGGAAGGGCTGCGGTCCATCGGCCTTGGTCTGTTCATTGTCAAGGAAGTTGCCCACGCCCACGGCGGGCACATCTCCATGACCTCCAATGCCGTGTACGGCACCACCTTCATGGTTCAGTTGTACAAGGAGCGCCCGGCCACCGAGGCGTAGTCACTTCTGACCTGTCAGTTTTTCCGAGTGAGACTCGGGAGTATGATGGCGCAAGGACAATTAAAAAGGCGGCTTACCTGGTAGTACGTTCTCGGTTTCTCGTGGGGGTAACAGGAGCGTGTCGCATGATGAAATTCCAATCGCTGGCAGGCGCTGTGTGGTTGGGGTGAGTACCCTGTTGTTGGCAGGCTGTGCCCATGATGGTGATGTGCGTGACAGTCATGACTGTCGCTCTGCTGTGCTCGAAAGCTTGATTGACCACGCGCTTTGAGCTCAATTCGTAAGCGCGACGCGGCTTGTGTGGGAGCGGGCGTGCCCGCGAAGAAGCCAACGCGGTGGCTTGCACCGGCTACGCCGGTGTTCGCGGCGGTTTGACGCCTCGACATGCCCGCTGCCCCAAGGACCTCGCTAAATCAATGAGTTATGTGTTCTTCTATGAGGGCGGGCTTACCTGCGATGGGCTGCGCAGCAGCCCCTTAACGGGTGATACAGCATCACGCACTATTAAAGCAGTTTGAATGGAGAGCAGCGGGTGGAAGCAAGAAGCGTTGTCGCCGAAATGTTCATTGGAATCCCGACGCATTTCTGGGTATTGCCCGTGGCCGGCCTGGTAGCCTATTACGGTTTGAAATGGTCGGTCAGGTTCGGTAGCCGGGCCACCCTGTTGCAAGTCTCGACTTACCTGTTGTTGCTGGCACTGGCAGTGCTGCCCAATGGTATTTATGCGCTGTTTCCGCCCACGCCTGATCCTGATGTGCTGCTGAACAACGCGCCGTTACCCAATTACGCAGGCCGCTTTTATCTGGACGCGTTCTACGTTTTCAGCGGCTGGGCACTCAGTAAAGTGGTGAAGCTCAAGTTTCGCTAGGCCGGCGCTGCGGCCAGCTTTCACCTGCGCGCTCGCCGCCATCCATTCTCGCAGCCACGGCGCGCAGTTGCTCCGCAACCCCATCAATAGCGAGCACGTGCGCGGTGACATCGATGTCGCCTGGCGAACTGCCGCGAGCCAGCATGAAGCGCGCATGGCCACTCATGGTCTGGCTAAGCTGGTCCAGGTGATCTGCTGTTCTGACCAGATCTGACTTGATGGTGCGAAGCGTTTCCATAATGCGGGGCCTGATTGTCTGATGCTGTTGCGCCTGGGGTCAGCAAAGGCAGGCCTGAGTGATCAGGCCTCATCCAGCAACAGTTCCGGATCGAAGAAGAACGAGGCCAGCAGCACCGCGGTGATTACGCCCGATGCGTCGGCAATGAACAATAGCAGGGCGCTGGCATCGCCCGGGGTGAGGTGGTTCCTCAGGGCGAAGTCCACGCCGTGCGGGAACGCGGCGATCATCAGCAGCATGGTGGCTAACAAGGCAGAAAGCAACTTCAGATAGGCGCGTCCGAACGCCAGCCCAAAAGCCCAGAACACCAGGATGCAGAGGACAGCCAAGCCAGTGGCGGTTGCATATTGGGTGAGTAGTTCCAGCCACCAGAGCATGGCAATCTCCTGAACGAAGCGAGCACTGAGTCAAGGTAAGTGAACAGGGCCAGCCCGAATCTGCGCTGCCTGTTGCTCATCAGAAGCGGAGCGGATTCAATTCGTTCCGTCGTTATAAGCATATAGTCGCTGTAACGCGCTGCCGTTGAACAACAGGCTTCTCATGGCCAGACTTTGGTTGATTGGTCAGTCGGTATCGGTCTCGTTAGAATGCAGCATATCCATACGAGTCAATTGCAAATGCATACTTTTCGTATTTTTATCAGTTCATTGTTAATCGCCGGCCTCGCCGGTTGTGCCACGCCTGGCAAGCCGACGGCCAGTAAGCTCAGTTCGAAAACGCCCCAGGAATATGCGGCCTGCGTCTTGCCGAAATGGCAGGCTGTGGCCCCGCAAGCCACGCAGAAATCGATTGCCCATGGCTATCGGCTGACGGCATCCAGTGCCGTGGCCAGTGACGATGTACTGGAGGTGATCGATTCAGGCGAAGGCAGCCGTGCTACGTTCTACAAAGGCAGTTTCTTGTCCGGGGACAAGTTGCGCCAGGCGGCCAAGGATTGCCTGGACTGAAACAGCGCCGAGCGCGGCTGGGTCCTTTCAGACCGCGCCAGGTTTCAACCGGGCTTACGACTGCTTGATCAGTTAGCGCCCGGCCCCTCGGCGTACCACACTGCATATCCAGCGCTTGCCGCAGCGATAGGGCGCACGGATGAAGGTAAGTTCCGCGATGCGCCGCGCCCCCTGAGCCTTGAGTGCCTGGGCGAGCTGGGCGAGCGTTTCTGCCACGATGGTCATGGTGCACCTCATGAATTGACTGCATTCATAATTCTCGACCCATCAGAAGAACCCGTGACTCAGTTCGATTAGGGTTAATCACAAAGTGATAGTGTGGACGCCTCAGTCCGCCCGTCCGGTGCGGATCAGTGCCTGCTGTGCAGTTACCCGAGCAAGAAAGCGGATGCGCCACAGACGGTGGATCTTTACAGTGGCGGCATCGCAATCTGCAGGAGCCCGCTGATGTCCAGCGCATTCACCATCATGCAATCGCCTGTCGGCACGCTTACCCTGGTAGCGCGCGGCGATCGCCTGGCAGCCGTGCTGTGGGAGAACGAGCGCGAAAACCGCGTGCGCCTGGGCGCTCTGCACAGTGACGATCAATGCCCGGTGCTGCTGGAAACCGCTCGCCAACTGGGTGAGTACTTCAGCGGCGAGCGCCGACAGTTCGAGCTGCCGCTGGATTTTGCCGGTACCGGGTTCCAGCGCCAGGTTTGGGCCGCGTTGCTGGCCATACCCTTCGGTGAAACCCGCAGCTACGCCGAGATTGCCCGGCAGGTCGGCAACCCCGGTGCGGTGCGTGCAGTGGGCGCGGCCAATGGCCGCAACCCCATCTCGATCATTGCGCCTTGCCACCGGGTCATCGGTTCATCAGGCAACTTGACCGGGTTTGCCGGCGGGCTGGCGGCCAAGCAATACCTGCTGGCGCTGGAAGGGCGGCAGAGCCTGGCGCTGGACCTTTAGCGGTTCAGCCGAACCAGCTGGCGATCAGGCAAGCCAGCACCGCCAGTACCGAACCTGCCATCAGGGTATAGTGCCGGTGGGCCCGCCGCGCAGCCTGTTGCACTTCACGCAGGTAGGCGCCGGGTGTCAGCGCGTCGGGCCGGTGACGCAAATGCTCGGCCACGTCGGCCATTTGCCCCCGGATGATCAGGCCGGTCAGGTAGTAGGCACAGGCATAGCTGAGCAGGGCCAGTACGAAATAGGTCATACCGGGTCCAGTGGCAGGGCAATGGCATTGGCCTGGCGGGTATCAAGCACGATAAGGCCTTCGCTGCGGTCGTCCAGGCTGGCCAGCAAGTGGCCCTTGCTGTCCCACGCAGCCGAGCCGCCGGCGCCAATGAAGGTGTCGGCTGGCCCCACGCAGTTTGCCAGCAGCACCGGCATGGCCAGCTCGCGGGCGACCCGCATGTAGTGCGGGTGACCCTGGCTGATCCCTTTGGCGGTTTTCGCCACGCTGACCATGTACAGGTCGGCGCCATGTTCACGGGCCGCAGCGGCATGCCCCATGAACATCGACTCGTAGCAGATCGCCGGGGCGATGCAGTGTTCACCCAAGGTCAGCAACAAGGCTTGGTCACCGGCGCTGAACCAGGGCAACTCATCGGCATGCAAGCGCCGTTTGGCATATACCTGGCGCGGTGCATTGGGGCTGAACACAGGCATGCCGATGCGTATGCCGTCAGGGGCTGGCAGCGGCAGACCGACGGCAACGGTGATGCCCAGGCGGTCACTGGCGGCCTGCAGCGGGTCCAGCTGCCTGGCGCTGACCGGCATGGCCGCCTGGCGTGCCACACTGGGCTCATAGCCGGTCAGCGACAACTCGGGAAACACCACCAGTTCGGCGCCAAGCGCTGCAGCCTGTTCGATGCAGGCCAGATGGCGCTGCAGGTTGGCTGAGACCTCGCCTTTGAGCGATGCCAGTTGTACGGCGCACAGCTTCATGTAAACCCTTCCCTGGTAAAGGTTGAAGCCGCCAGCATACTATCGGCCACGACGCCTGTACCAGTGAAGGGGCGTTCAGCGAGCACAAGTGGCGAAAGTGGCCCGCGACCTGCGCGCTTGGAGCAGGTTGTGCCATGCTGTTCATCAAGGGTGCGATGCGTGCGGGGGGAGGCCGGGTCCGTCAGCCTTTCATCCCTGCCTGGGCAGCGCCAGCAGAGGAACAGTGAGATGGGACGGTTACGGCGCATGATCGCCAACCTGCGGGGCCGCGACCTGGCAGTGGGCGATATTCACGGCCATTTCCAGCGCCTGCAGCAATGCCTGGATGCGGTGGGTTTCGACCCCGCCGTGGACCGCCTGTTCAGCGTGGGCGACCTGGTCGACCGCGGGCCAGACAACGAGGCGGCCCTGGAGTGGCTGGCCAAGCCTTGGTTTCATGCCGTGCAAGGCAATCATGAGGCCTTGGCCATTACCCGCGTGCGGGGTGGAAAACTGGACCTGGCCATGTACCGCGAAGCCGGCGGCGGTTGGTTCATCGACCTGCCGCGGGCCGAGCAACTGCGTTTCGTCGAACGTTTCGAGCAACTGCCGATTGCGATCGAGGTTGAAAGTGCGGCAGGCCTGGTCGGCCTGCTGCATGCCGACAGCCCGACTGCCGATTGGCTGCAATTGAGAACGTGGCTGGAGCTGCTGGATGACCCCAAAGTCAGGCAAGTATGCCAGTGGTCGCGGCGGCGACTCAGGGCTGGCGATACCGAGCCGGTGCAAGGGCTGCGTGCCTTGCTGGTGGGCCACACGCCGGTGCCGCAGGCCACGCTGCTGGGCAATGTCTGGCACCTGGACACCGGCGGCTGGGCCAGCGGCCACTTCACCTTGGTGGACATGCGCAGCCTGAAGCTGGTCAGCCCCAGGCCAGGTGTAACAGCACCGCCGCGCCCAAGAGCACCAGCATGATCCCGGAGCTGCGTTCCAGCCACGGCAGCCAGCGCGCGAAGCGCCGCAGTACCCGCTGGTTGCCGATGGCCACGGCGATCAGCAGGTCCCACAGCAGCACCACACCGAACATCCACAGCGCGCAAGCGGCTTTCCAGCCGGCACTGGCGCTGCCCACCATACTGGCCAGGCTCGCGTAGAACAGTGCGTTCTTGGGGTTGAGAAGGGCAGACAGCAAACCCATGCCCAGCCCCTGCCACCACCCTGGCCCAGTGTGCTTGCCAACGGCCGCAGTCAGGCGGGTATGCCCTGCATGGCGCAGGAACAGCATACCGATGTACACCAGGTAGACGGCACCGACCAGTTGCAGGCTGGCAAACAATGGGCTGCCTTCCTGGAGCATCGACAAGCCGGTGAAGGCCACGGTGATGAACGCACCATTGCCCAGGGCGATACCCAGGCACACGCCGCTGGCGCTACGCCAGCCGCTGCTGACCGACGTGCGTGCGACCAGGAAGAAGTCCGGGCCTGGCGATAGCAGTGCAAGGAAATGGGCGAGGGCGACGATCAGGAATATTTGCATGGGCCGGGCTGCTCTGCGGGAAAAGCCGCAGTCTGCTGCCGGGCTGGCATGGCGTATTGAAGAATATTGCAGGGGCCCCATGGGTCAGCCTCGCGGTTGTGCACCTTCAAGCGCCGCGATACTGCCCCGGTGTCACCCCCACATGAGCCTTGAACACCCGCTGGAAATGGCTCTGGTCGGCAAACCCCAATCGGTAGGCCACCTCTGCCAGTGCCTGCCCTTTGCCCAGCAGCTGCCGCCCAAGGTTGACCCTGGCGTTGAGCAGGTAAGCATGGGGGGTGAAACCGGTGGCTGCACGAAACGCCCGAATCAACTGATAGCGCCCAAGCCCGGCCTCCCGCGCCAGTACCGCCAGGCTCAACTGTGCCGGATCCTGGGCTTCGATCCTTTCTATCAAGCCGCTCAGGGCCGTAGCCGCCAATGCCGGTGCCGGTGCCAGCGGCGGCTGCGCGGCAAAGTCCAGGTCACCGAGAAAGGCAACCAGCGCCGCGTCCTTCTCTGCACTGCTGGCGGTGGAGAACAGCAGGCCGTTCAGCTCGCAGAATTGTTGATACAGCACTGCCTCCCGGCAGATACGCGCAGGGGCGCCAGCCCCGCCGTCATCCAGTTCCGACTCCAGGCGCAGTTGCGACAGCCAGCGGGCATCCACATGCAGCATCTGGTAGCTCCAGGCATACCCGGGTGCGGGGTTGCAGGCATGCACGCGCTGGGGCGGTACCAGCACCAGGGTTCCAGGTGTCAACCGCGCCTGCCCGCCGGCAGCTCCGCTGAACAGGCTGAGGCCAGCATCCACTGCGCCGATGGAGAATGTCGGGTGGCTGTGAGCTCTATAGCAGGCGCGGCTATGGCAGGCGCGCCGGCTTTCCACATGTGGCAGGTTCGGGTCGCGCCACAGTGCGGCGTGGGTACGGGGCATTGTGCGCTCCTCGGGGTTGTTGGCAGGGTAACAGCTGCAAGGCACCTGTACAGTTTTTATCGCTGGCTGTCACTTGACCGAATGGCCCCGTGCCCGCCGAAATAGGCGCCTGCTGCCAAAGGAAAACAACAATGGACTTATCGAGCCTGCTGCTCTTCATCCCCGCCTGCTTCGCCCTGAACATGGCCCCGGGGCCGAACAACCTGCTGTCGCTGCACAACGCCAGCCGCTACGGGCTGCGCACCGCCTGTGTCGCCGGTGCCGGGCGCATCCTGGCGTTCAGTGGCATGATCGCGCTGGCGGCCATGGGCCTGGCGGTGGTGCTGCATACCAGTGAATACCTGTTTCTGGCCATCAAAGTGGTGGGCGCGGGTTACCTGTTCTACATTGCCTGGCAACTGTGGCGGGCACCGGTGGGCGTGGCTGCGAGCACCGGCGGTGAGCTGCGGGGCATGTGGCACCTGGCGCGGCAGGAATGCTTCGTAGCGGCCGGCAACCCGAAGGCGATCCTGATTTTCACTGCGTTCCTGCCGCAGTTCGTAACCGTCGACAGTCGTATGCCGGTCAGTGAGCAGTTCCTCTGGCTGGGAGCGCTGTTCCTGGTGCTGGAATGGGCCGCGATCGCCCTCTATGCAGGCCTTGGCGCCTACCTGCAGCGCTGGTTCAGCCAGCCAGGTCCGCGGCGCCTGTTCAACCGGGTCAGCGCCTCGCTGTTGGGTTGCGCTGGCCTCGGCCTACTGGTGGCGCGTCGCTAGGGTTCAACCCGGGTAGTAAGCTGTTCACTTTTGCCGGGACAGGGCACTAGAACGCCCAGCGTATGCCCAGGTTCACCCCGCTGGCTTCCTGCTGGCGGCTGTCGAGGTTGGCGGTGTACTGCACGCCACCGTGCACGCTCAGTGCATCGCTGACCTGCGCCACCACGCCGCTTTCCACTTGCACCGAGGTGTAGCGGTAGTCGGTCTTGATCTTGTCGGTGTCGTCGAAGATCAGGGTGTCGCGGCCACCGTCGCCGTGCCACAGGTTGACCTGCGCGTAGGGCTGCAACAGGCGCCCGCTGCTGCCCTTGAAGGCACCCTCCAGGCGCACGCCCAGGCGGCCGGTCATTTCGACCTGGGCGTCATGGCTGACGCGCGAGACACTGTCACTGGCGCTGTCGAGCTTGACCTTCTGCGCAATCAACTGGGCTTGCGGTTCCACCGTCCAGCGGTCGGACAGGGCGATCGGGTAGCCGGCCTCCAGCGACGCCGTCCAGGCATGGCCATCGATGTTCAGCTTGTCACCCCGCTCGGAGCGGGCGCGCCCGTCCAGGCGGGTGTACTGCAGCACGGCATCCAGGTAGCCACCCTGCGGGCCGACCAGCGTCCAGTAGCCGCCCACGCTGTCGCCATCGAGTTGCAGGTCGCCGGCGCTGCGGTCCTGCACGGCCAAGGCGAAGCCTTTGACGTCGACGTCCAGGCGGCTATGGCTGACATAAAAGCCCATGTGCTGGCGATAGCCACTGTCGTTGACTGTGGCGTACAGGTCCTGGCCAACCTTGAAACCGTACAGGTCCCCGTCCAGGCTTGGGCTGACCGTGCCGGTCCATTGCTGGCGCAGCGTGCCGCCATAGGCCTGGCCCCAACTGGCGGGCAAGCCACCTTCACCCTGAAGCAGCTGCTGGTCACCCTGGCGCTGGTGGAAGCTGCCCAACGCCTGGCGGGCGATGATCGCGGCGCCCCTTGGCGCTGCGGCATACACCGGCACTTCCGGGCGGTACAGGGGCAGGCTTTCGCCTTGCACCGGTGCCGGCAGGTCGACCTGGCCGGGGGCCGGTGCAGCCACCGGCGGGGTTACGGCCGGGGCAGGCGCTGGGGGCTCGCCGGGTTCCGGTTCGGCGACGACCGCGGGTGCTGCCACCAAGGTCGAGCGCAGGTACCAGCTGTTCTCGCTGCCTGCCGTTACCCCGCCCTTGAACAGCCGGTAGTCATAAGCGCCCGCCGAAAGCGTCTGGGTCTGGACGAAGGCCGACGCGGTACTGGTTGCGCCGTCACGTGCCTCTACTACTTGTATGCCGTTCTGCGTGGTGGCGGCGCCGGCGCCATCGAGGTTGTTGATGCTCAATTGGGTAGCGCCGCCAATGGCACCGCCGCTGACCACCAGCCGGTCGGACGCAGCACCGTCGCCGGCCAGCACACTGTTCAGGCGCAGGCTACCGTTGCTGCCGGTGTAGTCGCCCTCGATGGTCAGGCGGCCCTTGGCATCGTTACCTGCGCTCAGGTCGAGCGTACCTGCGTTGTTGACCGAGACGCGCTGGCCGGTAGTGAACGGGGTGATCGCCCCTTGGCGCGAGGTGAGGGTACTGCTGGCGTCGATAGCGATGCTGCCTGTGCCGCTGTTGCTGTCACCCAGCACCAGCGTGTCATCCAGTGCCAGTTGGCTGGCATTGTTGAGCGCCAGCTGTTCCCAGTTCACGTAGTGTGCACCGCCCATGGCCTGGCTGGCGTCGAAGGTCAGGCTGTCGTTGCCATCACCGCCGTCGAGGGTGATGTTCAGCACTTCGGGGCTCAGCCCTTTGAGCAGCGCCAGGTCATCACCTGGCCCGGCATCGACCCGCCCGCCAATGCGGCCGCCATCCCAGGTGAAGCGGTCATTGCCGGTGCTGAGCAGCACATCGCCGCCCACCTCGCCACCATGCACCAGTACCTGGTCATCACCCCCACTGACGCTGATGTTGCCGCCGATGCTGCCATTGAAGATCTCGACATAGTCCTTGTCGAAGGCGGTTATCACGTTTCGGTCGACACTACCGCCGCGCATGATGAAGGTGTTTTCGTCCAGGCGCATATTGACGTTGCCGATGCGTCCACCGTCCATTTCGGCATAGTCGCCGCTGTCGAACGTACCCTGGATCCAGCCCGCGATCATGTGGAAGGTGTCGAGGCCATCGCCTTGGTTGAGGTTGCCGGCGATAACCCCGCCGCTCATTACGAAATCGTCGATGCCTGCGCCTTGGTTGACATTGCCACCGATGGTGCCGGAAGCCATCTCGATACTGTCCTTGCCAGCGCCGAACGTCACGTCGCCGGTGATCGTGCCACTGCCCGATGCTGGCAGTACTAGGCGGTTGTCGCCGCTGGTATCCACCAGCGAGGGGGCGCTGCCACTGTCGCAGCTGTAATTGTCGTTACCGGCAGTGGGCGTGAAGGTGCACGCAGCATGTGCAGCGGGCAGGGCAATGCTCAATAACGGCAGTGAGCCAAGAGTCAGCAACAGGCGCAGACGCATCAGGGAAGCCTCCATTGACCAGGGGGCCCTGCAGGTCACGCATGGCGTGCAGGGTTACCGCGGTTTTTATAGAGGTGTGCGTGCTGGGCACAACTGGCAAAAATGTCAGGTGGCACAGGGCCAGTGCGTTAGTCGCGGTAGAAGGTTTGCACCAGGTGATAGCCGAACTTGCTCTTGATCGGGCCGTGTACCACGCGCAGGGGCTTCTTGAAGATGACTTGGTCGATGGCGCCGACCATTTGCCCTGGGCGGACTTCACCCAGGTCGCCGCCCCGTTTGCCGGACGGGCAAGTCGAGAACTTTTTCGCCAGCACGTCGAACGCCTCGCCATTGGCGATACGCTGCTTGAGCTTTTCGGCTTCGTCAGCGGTCTTGACCAGAATATGGCGGGCTTGAGCTTTCATGGATTACCTGTGCTTCGGGGGGGCGAAAAGCGCGCATTATGCCTGATTGCTGCGCGTTTGTGGCCTTTCACCCAGGCCCGTGGGCGGTGCTCTCGCACCGCTGACAGCGCATCGGCCAGCAGCCGCTTCGGCGGCAAACACCGGCAAAAACCGCTGCCAACCACCGCGGGAGCCTGCGTCACTGGGCCAACCAGCCCCCGTCAACGTTCCAGGCGGCACCACGCACCTGGCTACCCGCTTCGCTGCACAGGAAAAGCACAAGCTCGCCCAGGTGCTGCGGGGTAACGAAGGCCAGCGAAGGTTGCTTTTCCGCGAGCAGGTCATGTTGCGCCTGCAGCGCATCGCCACCGTTGGCGGCACGGTCATCGATCTGTTGCTGCACCAGCGGGGTCAGCACCCAGCCCGGGCAAATGGCGTTGCAGGTGACAGGGCTGGTGGCGGTTTCCAGGCCCACGACCTTGGTCAGGCCCACCACGCCATGCTTGGCGGCCACGTACGCCGCCTTGCCGGTCGAACCGACCAGGCCATGCACAGAGGCAATGTTGATGATGCGCCCCCAATTGCGCGCGCGCATGCCCGGCAGCGCCAGGCGTGTGCCATGGAAGACCGCCGACAGGTTGAGCGCGATGATCTTGTCCCAGCTTTGCACCGGAAACCGTTCGACCGGGGCCACATGCTGGATACCAGCGTTGTTGACCAGGATGTCGACGCCGCCGAACTCGCGCTCGGCCGCGGCGAACAACGCCTCGATCTGGGCGACCTCGGCCAGGTCGGCCGGGTGATGGATGGCTTTTACCCCGTGCCGGGCAATTTCCGCCAGGGCGGGAGCCGGGTCGCCAAAGCCGTTGAGGACGATGTTGGCACCGGCCCGGGCCAGTACCTGGGCGATACCCAGGCCGATGCCGCTGGTCGAGCCGGTCACGAGTGCAGTCTTGCCGTTGAGGGTCATGCAATGCTCCTTAGACAATGCCAGTGGCGTAGAACGTGGCAATTACCACGAACACTGCCAGGGTCTTGATCAGGGTAATACCGAAAATGTCCTTGTAGGCTTCCCGATGGGTCAGGCCGGTGACTGCCAGCAGGGTGATCACCGCGCCGTTGTGCGGCAGGGTGTCCATGCCGCCGCTGGCCATGGCCGCTACCCGGTGCAGCACCTCGAGCGGAATGTTGGCGGCATGGGCGGCGGCGATGAAGGTGTCACCCATGGTGGCCAGCGCAATACTCATGCCGCCCGAGGCAGAGCCGGTGATACCGGCCAACAGGGTGACGGTGATGGCTTCATTGACCAGGGGGTTGGGGATGCCGCGCAGGGCATCGGCCAGCACCAGGAAGCCAGGCAGCGAGGCGATCACTGCGCCAAAGCCATACTCCGAGGCCGTGTTCATGGCTGCCAGCAAGGCGCCGCCGACAGCACTTTTGGTGCCTTCGGCCAAACGGCTGCGGATGGCGCCGAAGGCACATGCCAGCACCATCAGGATGCCGACCAGCAATGCTGCCTGTACCGCCCAGATGGCGGTCAGCTTGGCCACGTCGCTGTTCACTGGGGCACTCATGCCGGGCAGTTGCAAGCTGTGGCTGGCGCCGTACCACTGCGGGATCCAGTGGGTGAACAGCAGGTTCATCACCCCCACCAGCATCAACGGGGATATCGCCAGCCAGGGGTTGGGCAACCTCAGGTCGGCAGCGGTTTCCGGTTCGTTGCGCAAGTCGGTGCCATACCCTTCACCGGCACGCTGGGCTTTGTTGCGCTGGCGCTGCAGGTAGGCCATGCCGGTGCAGAACACGAACAGTGTGCCGATCAGGCCCAGCCAGGGTGCGGCCCAGGCGGTGGTATTGAAAAAGGTGCTGGGGATGATGTTCTGGATCTGCGGGGTACCGGGCAGGGCGTCCATGGTGAATGAAAACGCCCCCAAGGCAATGGTGGCCGGGATCAGCCGTTTGGGGATGTTGCTCTGGCGGAACATCTCGGCCGCGAACGGGTATACCGCAAACACCACCACGAACAGCGAGACGCCGCCGTAGGTCAGCAACGCACAGACCAGCACGATCACCAGCATGGCCTGGCGGGTGCCGAGCAGGCGGATGGCAGCGGCCACGATCGAGCGGGAAAAGCCGGACAGCTCGATCAGTTTGCCGAACACTGCACCCAGCAGAAACACCGGAAAATACAGCTTGATGAAGCCCACCATTTTTTCCATGAACACCCCGGTGAAGGCGGGGGCAACGGCGGACGGGTCAGTGAGCAGAACGGCGCCGAGGGCGGCGATAGGGGCGAACAGTATGACGCTGTAGCCGCGGTAGGCGGCCAGCATCAGCAGGGCCAGCGCGGCAAGGGCGATGAGCACGGTCATCGGGTGTCTCCTGGGTGAGTCTTGTTGTTATCGGTTTGCAGGAGAAAGCGGATATCGTGCCAATTTTTAACTTATTGATTTACATAGAGTTTTTATTTTTTCCAGTGTTTCAGTCTCTGTTTTGAGATTTTGTTGCTCAAGCGCACGCACCTTCTCCTCCCAGATTGGCAAGCTGCCTGCCTGCACAACGGAACTTATATGGCTATCTCTAAAAAGAGACAAAAGTCTCTGCTCAGAGACCAAGCGCCACCATCTTCTTGTACAGGGTAGAGCGCCCCAGCCCCAGCGCCTTTGCCGCCTGCGGCACGTTGCCCGCATGGTCCGCCAACGCCCCGGCGATCAGTGAGCGCTCGAATGCCTCGCACGCCTCGCGGTAGGTCTGGCGCACCGGTGCCGCCGACAGCGGACTCAACGGCCCCAACGCCGCACGCAAGTCCGCCACCCCCAGGCGTGGTTGATCGGCCAGCAAGGTCGCCCGCTCCAGCACATTGCGCAGTTCACGGATATTCCCCGGCCAGGCATGGCGTGCCAGCAGTTGCTGCGCTTCGGTTTCCAGCTCGTACTGGCTGCCCAGCTCTGCCAGCACGGCCTCGCATAACGCCGGCAGGTCCTCCAGCCGCTGCCGCAGCGGGGGTACTTCGATCGGTAACACGTTCAGCCGGTAGTACAGGTCGGCGCGGAATGCGCCGCGGGCCATGGCCGCCTGCAGGTCGATGGACGTGGCCGCAATGATGCGCACGTCGCTGCGCAGCATCTGGTTCGACCCCACCGGCTCGTATTCCTTTTCCTGCAGCACCCGCAGCAGCTTGCTTTGCAAGGCCAGCGGCATGTCGCCGATTTCATCGAGGAACAATGTGCCGCCTTCGGCCAGTTGCAGCTTGCCGCTGCGGCCTTTGCGGTCCGCCCCGGTAAAGGCACCGGGCGCGGTGCCGAAGAACTCGGCCTCCAGCAGTGTTTCCGGGATGGCGGCGCTGTTGATGCTGACGAACGCCTTGTGTGCCCGGGCCGAGGCGGCGTGGATGGCGTGCGCCAGCAACTCCTTGCCCGTGCCCGTCTCGCCCAGCAACAGCACCGGTGAGTCACTGCCTGCACCGCGCCGTGCACGGCGCTTGGCTTCCAGGCTGGCAGCGCTGCTGCCAACGAACTGCGCAAAGCTGTACTTGGCCTGGCGGGCGCGCAGTTGCGAGCGGGTCGAGGCAAGTTCCTGCTGCATGCTCGAATAACGCTTGAGCAACGGCGACAGGCTACGCAATTGATCGAACAGGGCAAAACCGATGGCGCCGATCAGCGCGCCCTGGTCGTCGTGGATAGGCAGGCGCATGACCACCAACGGCTCGTTCGGCGTGTCCAGCATGTCCAGCAGGATAGGCCGGCCATTGCTCACCACCTCGCGCATCAGGCTACCGGGAATCACTGCTTCGCAGGGCTGGCCAATCGCACTGGCCGCGTCGGCCAGGCCAAAGCGCCGGGCATAGCGTTCGTTCATCCAGGCGATACGCGCCTGGCGGTCGACGATCACCGTACCCTCGCTGGACTGTTCGATGATCTCGAACAACGAACGGATCGCCAGTTGCCGAACGTGGGGGTAGTCCTTGAGGCTGTCGCTGTCGTGCATGGAGAAAGTCCTGTATACGTTGTTTGCCCGCGCCGGCACCTCGCCTGTAACGTCAGCCCTTCGGGTCAAACGCCTGCCGCAAGGCATCGCCGATGAACACCAGCAGCGACAAGATCAGCGCCAGGGCAAAGAACGCGGTAAAGCCCAGCCACGGTGCCTCCAGGTGTTGCTTGCCCTGGGTCACCAACTCCCCCAGCGAGGCGCTGCCCGCGGGCATGCCGAAACCGAGGAAGTCCAGCGCGGTCAGCGTGGTGATGGCCCCGGTGAGCATGAACGGCACGTAGGTCAGTGTGGCATTCAAGGCATTGGGCAAGATATGCCGCAGCATGACCTGGCTGTCTGGCAAACCCAGCGCCCGGGCTGCCTTGACGTATTCCAGGTTGCGCCCCCGCAGGAACTCGGCCCGCACCACGTCGACCAGGGTCAGCCATGAAAACAGCGCCATGATCCCCAGCAGCCACCAGAAATCCGGCTCGACGAACCCGCTGAGGATGATCAGCAGGTACAACACCGGCAGCCCGGACCATACCTCCAGCAGGCGCTGGCCGAACAGGTCGACCCAGCCCCCGTGGTAGCCCTGCAGGGCGCCTGCCGTCACCCCGATGACCACGCTGATCACGGTCAGGGCAAAGGCAAACAGCAAAGACACCCGCGTGCCATACAACACCCGGGCCAGCACATCTCGGCCCTGGTCATCGGTACCCAGCCAGTTGCTGCTGCTCGGTGGGCTGGGCGTTGGGACCTGCAAGTCGTAGTTCGGGGTGTCGGCGCTGAACGGGATCGGTGCGAACAGCATCCAGCCGCCCTGGTCCTCGATCAGCTTGCGCACGTAGGCGCTGCGGTAGTCGGGCTGGAACGGCAGCTGGCCGCCAAATTGCTGCTCGGTATAACGCTTGAGCGCCGGTACGTACAGTTCGCCCTGGTAGCCCAGCAGCAACGGCTTGTCGTTGGCCACCAGCTCGGCGCCCAGGCTCAGCGACAGCAGGGCGGCGAATACCCACAGCGAGACCCAGCCCAGGCGGTTGCGGCGAAAGCGTTGCAGGCGCCGGCGCGCCACAGGCGACAGCATCAGTGCGCCCTCGTGTCGAAGTCGATGCGTGGGTCCAGCAAGGTGTAGGCCAGGTCGCCGATCAGGCGGATCAGCAGCCCTGCCAAGGTGAAGATGAATAACGTGCCGAAAACGATGGGGTAGTCGCGCGACACGGCGGCGTCGTAGCTCATGCGGCCCAGGCCATCCAGAGAAAAAATCACCTCGATCAGCAGCGAGCCGGCGAAGAATACGCTGATCAGTGCCTGTGGTAGCCCGGCCACCACCAGCAGCATGGCGTTGCGCAATACATGGCCGTAGAGCACCCGCCGCTCACTCAGGCCCTTGGCCCGGGCGGTGACCACGTACTGGCGCGAAATTTCGTCGAGGAAGGCATTTTTGGTCAGCAAGGTGAGGGTGGCGAACCCACCGATTACCAAGGCGCCGACGGGTAGTACCAGATGCCAGAAGTAGTCGGCCACCTTGCCGAGCAGGCTCAGCTCGTCGAAGTTGTCGGAAACCAGGCCGCGCACCGGAAACCAGTTCAGCGAAGTGCCGCCGGCAAACACCACGATCAGCAACAGGGCGAACAGGAACGAGGGCAGGGCGTAGCCGACCACGATCAGTGCGCTGCTCCAGGCATCGAAGTGGCTGCCGTGGCGCACCGCCTTGCGAATGCCCAGGGGTATGGACACCAGGTAGGTGATCAGCGTGGCCCAGAAGCCCAGCGACAGGGTGACCGGCAGTTTGTCGAGGATCAGGTCGGTGACCTTGGCACCACGGAAAAAACTGTTGCCGAAGTCCAGCCGGGCATACTGGCCCAGCATCAGCCAAAGGCGCTCGGGCGCAGACTTGTCGAAGCCGTACTGGCGCTTGATCTCTTCGATCAGCTTGGGGTCGAGCCCGCGGGTGGCGCGTGATTCACCGTGCACAACCTCCGAGCGCGCACCGGGGGTGCCACCGCCGATGCCTTGCAGGCGCGCCACGGCTTGTTCCACCGGGCCCCCTGGTGCGGCCTGTACGATGACGAAGTTGACCAGCAGGATCGCCAGCAATGTCGGAATGATCAGCAGCAGGCGGCGCAACAGGTAGCGGGTCATGGGGCGGCGTTCCGGCGTATGGCCATCTGTTCATTGGTCAGCGCCGTTGGGCTGATCTCCCACCAAGTGTCCAGGCCTTCATCGTAGGTGGCCTGAACCTTGGGCAAGCCGAAGCGGTTCCACCAGACGGTGGAGCTGCCTGGCGGGTAGTAGTTGGGGATCCAGTAGTAATTCCACTGCAGCACCCGGTCCAGGGCGTGAGCGTGGCGCAGCATGTCGGCCTCGCTGGCAGCGCGTACCAGGCCGTCGATCAGGTGGTCGACGGCCGGGTCCTGCAGCACCATCAGGTTGTTCGAACCGGGGTCGTGGGCAGCGGCCGAGCCGAAGTAGTTGTACAGCTCGGCACCGGGGGACAGCGTCACCGGGTAGCCGGTCACGACCATGTCGTAGTCACGGGCCATCAGCCGGTTGACGTACTGCGCCGAGTCGACGTTACGGATATTCAGGGTAACGCCGATCTGAGCCAGGTTGCGCTTCCAGGGCAACAGCAGGCGCTCCATGCCGGCCTGGCCGTTGAGGAAGGTGAACGTCAGGGGCTGACCTTCGCGGTTGACCAGGCGGTCGCCATCGGCATGCCAGCCGGCCTGCTGCAGCAGGGCCAGGGCTTGCAACTGCTGGGCGCGGATGATTCCCGAGCCGTCAGTGACCGGTGCCGTGAACACGTGGTCGAAGACTTCCTGCGGCACCTGGCCACGCAGCGGTTCGAGCAGTTTCAGCTCGCCGGCATCGGGTAGCTGGCGGGCGGCCAGCGGGGTATTGGAGAACACGCTCTGCTGGCGGATGTACAGGTTGCGCATCATCTGCCGGTTGCTCCACTCGAAGTCCCAGAGCATGCCCAGTGCCTGACGTACACGGCGGTCCTTGAACTGCGGCCGGTCCAGGTTGAACACGAAGCCCTGGGCTACCTGCGGTTTGGCTGGGCCTAGGTGGGCCCGTTGCAGGCGACCGTCGTCCAGTGTGGCGCCGTTGTAACCCAGGGTGTAGGCGGTTGCGGAGAACTCGCGGTTGTAATCGTAGCCCCCGCCCTTAAGCACCTGGCGCGCCACCTCGGTGTCGCCGAAGTACTCGATGCGCAGTTTGGCGAAATTGTAGCGGCCACGGCTGGCCGGCAGGTCACGGGCCCACCAGGTAGGGTCACGCTCGAAGGTGATGCTGCGGCCATTGTCGATCTGGCCGATGCGGTAGGGCCCACTGCCGACCGGTTTGTCGAAGCCGGCCCCGTTGGCGAAATCGCGTTGCTGCCAGTCGTGCTCGGGCAGCACGGGCAAGCTGGCCAGGTCCAGCGCCAGGGTACGACCGTGCCCGGGCTTGAAGTCGAAGCGGATGCTGCGCGGGCCTTCCACGGTCACCGCGCTGACGTCGGCGAACTGGGTGCGGTAGGTCAGGCTGCCTTTGCTCATCAGCAGGTCGTAGGTGAAGCGCACGTCTTCGGCGCGCACCGGCTTGCCGTCGGCAAAGGTCGCCCGTGGGTCGATATCGAAACGCAGCCAGGCGTCATCCGGGCCACGCTCCATGCGCCGGGCGATCAGCCCATAGACGGTGTAGGGTTCGTCGAATGAGCGCACGGCCAGGGGTGCGAACAACAGGCCATCGACCTGGCTGACACCAATGCCTTTGTCGATGTACGGCAGGATATGGTCGAACTGGCCAATCTCGATGGCCGAGCGGCGCAGCATGCCGCCCTTGGGGGCGCTGGGGTTCACATAGTCGAAATGCTGGAAACTGGCGCCGTAGCGGGGGGCTTCGCCGTACACCGTGAGGGCATGGGTGGGGGCGGCCAGGGTATCGAGGGCGAAACAAAGCAGCAACAGGCACCACAACCCATGCAGAAGCGGGTTACCCCGCGAATACGCCCGAGCATGCAGCCTCGTTGCCTGAGCTGACGTATTCGCGTGTGAACCCGCTGCCACCGGGGGCATGAACAGCTGTTGGCTGCTTAGTCCTGACGGCTGGTGACTTCCAGCAGGTGGTAGCCGAACTGGGTCTTTACCGGGCCTTGCACGGTATTCACAGGTGCGCTGAACACCACGGTGTCGAATTCCTTGACCATCTGGCCTGGGCCGAACGAACCCAGGTCACCGCCCTGGCGGCTGGACGGGCAGGTGGAGTTGGCTTTGGCGATTTCAGCGAAATCGGCACCGGCTTCGATCTGGGCTTTCAGTTCGTTGCACTTGTCTTCGCTGGCAACGAGGATGTGACGGGCGGTTGCACGGGCCATGGGTACTGCTCCTTGGGGTAAAAAGTGCAAGCCTAGCGCACTTGTCCGGGGTATGTCTCGCCAGGCTTGCAACCATCGGCTCACAGTTGTTGTGCGGCTTCGCGCAACAGCGTTTCGGTCGAGGCCCAACCCAGGCAGCCGTCGGTGATCGACACGCCGTACTTCAGGGCGCCCTTGCCCAGCGCCTGGCAACCGTCGAACAGGTGGCCTTCGATCATCACGCCCACCAGCGAGCGGTCGCCGCTCAGGCGTTGCGCCAGCACCTCATTGAACACCGCAGGCTGGCGCGCTGGGTCCTTGCCGCTGTTGGCATGGCTGCAATCGACCATGATCCGCGGCTGCAGGCCAGCCTTGGCCAGCGCCTGGCGGGCCAGGGCAATGCTAGGGGCATCGTAGTTGGGCCCTTTGTGGCCGCCGCGCAGTACCAGGTGGGTGTCGGGGTTGCCCAGGGTTTCGATGATCGCCGGGTGGCCTTGCGCGTCCAGGCCGAAGTGGCGGTGCGGGTGTGCGGCGCTGCGCATGGCGTCGCTGGCTACGGCAATACCACCGTCGGTGCCGTTCTTGAAGCCCACTGGCAGCGCCAGGCCACTGACCATTTCGCGGTGGATCTGCGATTCGGTGGTACGCGCGCCGACCGCTGCCCAGGCCAGCAGGTCGTCGAAGTAGCCCGCTGCCAGCGGTTGCAGCAACTCGGTGGCGATGGGCAGGCCGCGCTCGATCATGCTCAGCATCAGCCCGCGAGACAGGGCGATGCCGGCATGCATGTCGTCGCTGCCATCCAGGTGCGGGTCATACGCCAGGCCTTTCCAGCCCACCGTGGTACGCGGTTTTTCGACGTAGGCGCGCATCACCAACAGCAGCTTGTCGTCTACGTCGCGGCTGAGGGCGGCCAGGCGGTCGGCGTATTCCAGCGCGGCGCGCGGGTCGTGGATCGAGCAGGGGCCGACGATCACCAGCAGGCGCTGATCGTGGCCTTCGAGGATGTTGCGGATAGCCTGGCGGTGGGCATGTACTTGCTGGGCCAGGTCTGTGGCGAGCGGCATTTGCTGCTTGAGCAGGTGCGCACTGGGGAGGCGTTTGCTGACTGCGGTGTTGGCCGCTTGCGGCTGGGTCAGGGGCAGGGCGAGGCTGGAGGCGTGCATGGCATTTTTCCCTGGGCGGACGGCGGGGGCTGGCCCGCGCGGTCGGCCCTATCGAGGTGTTCGACAGATCGTTGAATTACTGTTGGCTGCTGCATTGCCACCTGTGCAAGACCGATCGGAGGCGGCTGGCTGGCCCGAGCGGGATTGGCTAAATCGCCAGGTGTAGGTGTCGGCGTAGTAATAGGTGGCGTAGTTCATGAAGCGGTCCTCAATGTGAATCGATGGTTTTTTCAAAGGCCTGAAACGCAAAACCCCCGGTCGGGTAGCCGACCGGGGGTTTGAGTATTCTCATGTTCGGCGGCCCCTCGAAGGTGGGCGCCGTGCAGGTATCGGCGCCTAGTGGCTAAACCAATACCCGAAGTAATAGCTTGCTGGAGCTACGCAGCCGGCAACGGCCAGCACAGGGCGCGGTTGGCGACCGGTGTGGTTGGCGAGGTGGCGGATGTGTGTTGGCATGTTGCGCTCCAGTGAATGAGCCCGAGCTTACTGCAGTTCGGCTGGGCCATTCAATGGATAAATACTATGTGTTCAATCATTTATTTGTGTACTGAATGGTTAAACGGCCCTGTCAACGGCTGTCCTGATCTTCAGCGGTGCCACCGCTGGCGCCGGCACCCGAGCCAGTAGCCTCGCCGGTGCTGTTGGAGCCGCCCGTGGCGCCATCGGCGGCATCGGTGCTGCTGCCGGTGTCGCTACTGTCATTGCTTTTGCCGCTGCCAGGGGTGTTGACGCTGCTGCCCTCACCGGCAGTCTTGCCGCCAGATTGGTCGGTCTGTGGGTGGCTGTCGGTGTTGGTGGCCGTGGCGGCGAAGCTGGTGCCAGCGAGTGGGGTCAGCGCCAGTGCCAGGCACAGAGAGAGTGGGCGAATGCGGATCATGGGATATCTCCATCGTGCGGATGATCTGTCATTCGTTTGGCCTGGTGAGCTGCGCTGGGTGCCGTTCGGGCGACGAGCGGTAAGCGCAACAAGCGATGGGGGCCGCTGCGCCGGGCCGGCGATCAGCGAGATTGCGCGTGTTCCTGCAGCAACTCGGGGCTGTTGAAGTTGCTCAAGCGGCGATCGTCTGCGCTGCACTCAAGCGCTTGCACCTTGGTGCGCAACAGGGCCTTCTGCAAGCTCCGCTCACCCTCGGCCCAGGCTTGCTCCAGCACCGGCAGCAACCGGCGCGGCAGTACGCTGAACATCGGCTGCCAGTAGCCGCCCTGGTGCGCCATCGCGGCACTGTCATTGGCCGCAGCAACCCGCAGCAGGTCCTCGATCAGTGCGCGGTCGACCAGCGGCGCATCGCAGGCCAGCACCACCACCCATGCATGCCGCGCCACCTTCAGCCCGGCAATCACCCCCGCCAGCGGCCCGGGGAAGTCGTTGTCGGCATCGCCCACCAACTGGTCGGCATACACCCGGTAGGCCTGCTGGTTGCGGTTGCAGGAAATCACCAGGTCGTCAGTCAGGGGCCGCAGCACGCGATGGATTGCGGCCACCAGGGGCTCGCCCTGCCAGCTGATCAAGCCCTTGTCCCGGCCGCCCATACGTTGCCCGCGGCCCCCCGCGAGGATCAGGGCAGAGCAAGTGAGCAATTGTTCAGTCATTGGCTAAAGTCCGAGGCAGGCACGAAGGCAACCCTCACACGCACGACAGCGGTTGTCCAGCGGACGTGAACGCGGGGCCAGGGCACTGACATTTTTGCCAGTTGTGCCCGCCGCTGCTTCTCCCTTGAATAGGGCTGCAGCCTTGCGCTCGCAATGAGGGCAAGCAAGACTCCAAGGAGAAGGCAATTGAACAAAGCGCAACTTATTGAACAGGTAGCAGCGCGCGTCGTACTCAGCCAGGCAATGGCCCAAAAGGCCGTCGATGCCTTCATCGATGGGGTCAAGGCGTCGCTGAGCACACACACGCCTGTCACTTTGGTGGGTTTCGGCAAGTTCGAGACCGTCCGAAGGTCAGCGCGGGTCGGCAGGGACCCGCGATCTGGCAAACCGTTGAACATACCTGCGGCGATGACGGTCAAGTTTCGAGCTGGCAAGGATCTGAAGGATGCCGTCAGATTCCGCGGGGAGTCCGAGGCCAACACCAAACCCCGCAAGTGAACGCAGAGGGTCCCTGGGGACCCTCATTCAGGGGCTGTCGTGCAGCGCCTCGCCGGCCGTTGTGGTTTTGCGCGTGCCAGCCAGCCGCATCACGCTGACGAAGAACACCGGCACGAATACCACCGCCAGGGTAGCGCTCAGCATGCCGCCGATAACCCCGGTGCCGATCGCCTGTTGGCTCGCCGAGCTGGCACCGCTGGCGATCGCCAAGGGCACCACGCCGAGGATGAACGCCAGCGATGTCATCACGATCGGCCGCAGGCGCAGGCGGGCGGCCTGTACGGCGGCATCGGCGGCGTCCACGCCCTGGTCGACCAGGTGCTTGGCGAACTCGATGATCAGAATGGCGTTCTTCGCCGACAGGCCGATCAAGGTGATCAGGCCGACCTTGAAGAACACGTCGTTGGGCATGCCCCGCAGGGTTACCGCCAGTACCGCACCCAGCACGCCGAGTGGCACCACCAGTAGCACTGCGGTGGGTATCGACCAGCTCTCGTACAGCGCAGCCAGGCACAGGAACACCACCAGCAGCGACAGCGCCATCAACATCGGCGCCTGGCTGCCGGACAGGCGTTCTTGCAGTGACAGGCCGGTCCATTCCAGGCCCGCACCGGCGGGCAGTTGCGCCACCAGGCGCTCGATTTCGGCCATGGCTTCGCCAGAGCTGTAGCCGGCGGCCGGTTCGCCGGAAATCGACACCGCCGGGTAGCCGTTATAACGCGTCAGTTGCACCGGGCCGCTGACCCATTTGGCCTGGACGAACGCGGCCAACGGCACCATCTTGCCGCTGCTGTTGCGCACATGCATGTTCAGCAGGTCTTGCACCTGGCTGCGCTGGTCGCCTTCGGCCTGCACCACCACGCGCTGCATGCGGCCCTGGTTCGGGAAGTCGTTGACGTAGCTGGAGCCCACTGCCACGTCGAGTACCGAGCCGATATCGGCAAACGTCACGCCCAGGGCATTGGCCTGGCGGCGGTCGATCTCCAGCTGCACCTGCGGGCTTTCCGCCAGCGAGGCTTCGCGCACGTTGCTCAGTACCTTGCTCTTGCCGGCCTGCTCGAGCAGCTGGTCACGCGCCGCCATCAGCGCGCGGTGGCCCATGCCCCCCCGGTCCTGCAGGCGGAACTCGAAGCCGGTCGACTCGCCAAGCCCGTCAATGGGCGGCGGCAGCACGGCGTAGGCCACCGCATCCTTGAGTTGCGTGAAGGCCTGGTTGGCGCGCTCGGCAATCGACTGGGCAGTGTGTTCGGCACTTCGCTCGGACCAGTCCTTGAGGGTAGTGAAGGCCAGCGCAGCGTTCTGCCCGCTGCCCGAGAAGCTGAAACCCAGGATCAGTGTGGTGTTGCCGACCCCCGGTTCTT
Organism: Pseudomonas sp. MB-090624; assembly: GCF_003205245.1. NCBI lineage: Bacteria > Pseudomonadati > Pseudomonadota > Gammaproteobacteria > Pseudomonadales > Pseudomonadaceae > Pseudomonas > Pseudomonas sp. MB-090624. Next base: position 89,315 of record NZ_QJRK01000024.1, read on the forward strand.
CACTGTTGTGCGCCTCGATCTGGGCGGCCACCTGTTCGGTGCGCATGCGGCTGGCGCCAGGCGGCAGCTGGATGTCCGTAATGGTGTAGCCCTGGTCTTCGGTGGGCAGGAACGCCGTGGGCAGCTGGCTCAAGCCATAGCCCAATGCCCCCAGCAGCAGCGCATACAGCAACAGGTAGCGCCCGCTGCGTTGCAGCGCTTGCATGACCCAGCGCTGGTAGCCATCGCTCATGCCCTCGAAACGGCGGTTGAACCAGCCGAAGAAACCCTTGCGTGCATGCTGTTCGCCCTTGGCCACAGGCTTGAGCAGCGTGGCGCACAGTGCCGGGGTCAGGCTGAGGGCGAGGAATGCCGAGAACAGGATCGACACCGCCATGGCGACCGAAAACTGTTGGTAGATCACACCCACCGACCCTTGCATGAAGGCCATGGGCAGGAACACCGCCACCAGTACCAGGGTGATGCCGATGATCGCGCCGCTGATCTGGCTCATGGCCTTGCGCGTGGCTTGCCGGGGCGGCAAGCCTTCTTCGGCCATGATGCGTTCGACGTTTTCCACCACCACGATGGCGTCATCGACCAGGATGCCGATGGCCAGCACCATGCCGAACAGGGTCAGCACGTTGATCGAGAAGCCCAGCGCCAGCATCACGGCGAAGGTGCCCATCAGTGCCACCGGTACCACCAGGGTCGGGATCAGCGTGTAGCGCAGGTTCTGCAGGAACAGGAACATCACCGCGAACACCAGCAGCATGGCTTCGAACAGGGTACTGATGACCTGCTCGATCGACACCTTGACGAACGGCGAGGTGTCGTAGGGGATGTCGTACCTGACCCCCTCGGGGAAGTAGCGCGCCAGGTCCTGCAGTTTCGCCCGTACCAGGGTGGCGGTCTGCATGGCATTGGCGCCCGGTGCCAGCTGCACGCTGAAGGCCGTGGCCGGCTTGCCGTTCAAGCGGGTGCCGTACTGGTATTCCTGTGCGCCGACTTCCACCCTGGCGACATCGCCAAGGGTGACCACGGAGCCGTCGGGGTTGGCGCGCAGCACAATGGCGGCGAACGCATCCGGCGTGCTCAGCTGGCCTTTGACCACCACGTTGGCCGTGATTTCCTGAGTGCTGCGGCTGGGCAGGTCGCCAATGCTGCCAGGGGCTACCTGGGCGTTCTGGCCGGCGATGGCGTCGGCCACGTCGTTGGGCGTGAGGTTGAAACCGACCAGTTTGCGCGGGTCGATCCAGATGCGCATGGCCCGTTCCGAGCCATACAGCTGGGCCTTGCCGACGCCTTTGAGGCGGCGTATTTCATCCATCACGTTACGCGCCAGAATGTCCGACAGGGCGGTTTCGTCGAGTTTGCCGTCTGTGGAGGTGAGGGTGGCCAGCAGCAGAAAGCCGGTGGACACCTTCTCGACCTGCAGGCCCTGCTGGGTGACCGGCCGCGGCAGGCGGGACTCGACCACCTTCAGGCGGTTCTGCACGTCGACCTGGGCCAGGTCCGGGTGGGTGCCCGGGGCGAAGGTGGCGGTAATGGTGGCGCTGCCCAGGCTGCTCTGGGATTCGAAGTACAGCAGGTTATCGGCGCCGTTGAGTTCCTGTTCGATCAGGCTGACCACGCTTTCGTCCATGGTGGCTGCCGGGGCGCCGGGGTATACGGCGTAGATCTCGACCTGCGGCGGTGCCACGTTGGGGTATTGGGCCACCGGCAGTTGCGGGATGGCCAGCGCGCCGGCCAGCAGGATGAACAGCGCGACCACCCAGGCGAATACCGGGCGGTCGATGAAGAATTGCGGCATGGGTCAGGCCCTCACTGGCCGTTGTGCTGTGCGATGGGCGGCGTTTGTGGGCTGGGGTCGACCTGCACCTGGTCGCCGGCCTTGACGTGCTGCAGGCCCTCGATGACCACGCGCTCACCAGCGGCCAGGCCGGCGCTGACGATCCAGCGGTCGCCCTGGGTATTGCCCAGCACCACCTCGCGCTCGCTCACCCGCGCCTGCGGGTCGACCACCAGTACCTTGGGCACCCCGGCGCTGTCACGCAGGATGGCGCGCTGCGGCACACTCAGGCCATGGGGTTGCACGGCCTGCTCGAGGCGCACGCGCACGTAGCTGCCGGGCAACAGGTCCAGGTCCGGGTTGGGGAACTCGCTGCGCAGGGTGATCTGGTTGGTGCTGGGGTCGACGCTGATGTCGGAGAACAGCAATTTGCCCGGCAGTGGGTAGGCGCTGCCGTCGTCCTGGATCAGCGTCGCCCGGGCCTGACCGTCGCCCACCTGCTGCAGCTCGCCCGCGCGCAAGGCGCGGCGCAGGGCATTGAGCTCGCGGGTGGATTGGGTGACATCGGCGTAAATCGGGTCCAACTGCTGGATGGTCGCCAGCGGGGTGCTCTCGTTTTGCCCGACCAGCGCGCCTTCTGTGACCTGGGCACGGCCAATGCGCCCGGAGATGGGCGCGGTGACCGTGGCATAGCCGAGGTTGAGGCGGGCGCGCGCCAGTGCCGCCTTGGCTTCGGCTACGGCGGCATCGGCCTGCAGCAGGCTGGCCTTGGCATTGTCGTATTCCTGGCGGCTGACCGCCTTGTCGTCGACCAGCTGGCGGTAGCGCTGCTCTTGCAGGCGGGCCTGGTAGCGAGTGGCTTCGGCCTTGGCCAAGGTTGCGCGGGCACTGTCGTGGTCGGCCTTGAACGGCGCCGGGTCGATCAGGAACAGCACATCGCCTTGCTTGACGTCGCTGCCTTCACGGTACACCCGCTTGAGCACCACGCCGGCGACCCGCGCGCGCACTTCTGCGGTACGCGGGGCCAGGATGCGGCCACTGAGTTCGCTGCTGATGGCCAAGGGCTGCAGTTGCAGGGTTTCCACCCGTACTTGCGGGGTGGGCGCCTGTTCGTCTTGCTCGGCGCTGTTGCCGCAGCCGGCCAGGGACAGGCTCAGAAACGCCAGAAGCGCCACTGGGCGCAGGCGAAGGGAGAGGGTAGTAGGCATGCGGATCTTCCGATGATGACCGGGTATATGCTACGGCAGGCATTGCTGGGCGGCTGTTAATACCTGTAGGGCGAGTGTGAAAAAATGTAAAGAACAAGCCTGTGGTGTTGCAGTGTTCTATATCCTGAGTATTCCTGTGCCGGCCTCTTCGCGGGCTTGCCCGCTCCCACAGGTACAGCACAGATTTCAGATACTGTGCGGTCCTTGTGGGAGCGGGCAAGCCCGCGAAGAGGCCGGCAAGGTCCAACACAACCTAGATTCCCAAGCACCTATGCCGAATATTCTCCTGGTCGAAGACGACAGCGCCCTGTCCGAGTTGATCGCCAGCTACCTGCAACGCAACGACTTCCACGTCCAGGTGATCGCCCGCGGCGATCATGTGCTGGACGAGTACCGCCGGCAAAAGCCCGATCTGGTCATTCTCGACCTGATGCTGCCGGGCCTTGATGGCCTGCAGGTCTGCCGCCTGTTGCGCCAGGAATCGCAAGGCTTGCCGATCCTGATGCTGACCGCCCGTGACGACAGCCACGACCAGGTACTGGGCCTGGAAATGGGTGCCGACGACTATGTGAGCAAACCCTGCGAGCCCCGTGTGCTGCTGGCGCGGGTGCGTACCTTGCTGCGCCGCAGCAGTGTCAACGAGCCACGGCTGGACCACGACCTGATCGTGATCGGCGGCCTGCGCATCGACCTGGCCGAACGCACGGTCAGCTGGCGCGGCGACCAAGTGGAGTTGTCCAGCGGCGAGTACAACCTGTTGGTGGTGCTGGCGCGCAACGCCGGCGAAGTGCTGAACCGCGACCGCATCCTGCAGCAACTGCGGGGCATCGAATTCAATGGCACCGACCGCTCGGTGGACGTGGCCATTTCCAAGCTGCGGCGCAAGTTCGACGACAACGCCGGTGAAGCGCGCAAGATCAAGACCGTATGGGGCAAGGGCTATCTGTTCAGCCGCGTCGAGTGGGAGTGCTGACCGGCCATGCTCAAGATCCTGGTGCGGCTGTACCTGGTGATCATCATTGCCTATGCCGGTGCGCTGCTGCTTATCCCCGACAGTATCGTCGGCCTGTTCCATGACCGGTTCATGGCCTACAACCTGGACCAGGCCAAGGGTGTGCAGTCGATGGTCGTGCGCCAGTTCCGCCAGGCGCCGCGCGAGCAGTGGCCAGCGGTAGCGCAGGAGCTGGCCGGTGATTTCGCACCGCTGCAACTGCGGCTGTTGCCCATGGACCAGGCGGGCCTGAGCGACCAGGAGCAGGCGCGCCTGGCGCAGGGGCTGCACGCGGTACGCATTGGCGAGTGGGGCTATTACGAAACCGTGCTGGCCCCCTTGGACAAACAGTGGCTGGTAGAGCTGCATTCGCCGCCCGACCCGTTCGACATCAACGTATTGTCCTGGGGGGTGACCGTCTTGATCGGTGCCGCCATGCTCGGCTGCCTGCTGCTGTGGGTGTGGCCGCACTGGCGGGACCTGGAGCGCCTGAAGGAAACCGCACGGCGCCTGGGCCAGGGGCACATGGCCGAGCGTACGCACATTTCGCCGCACTCCAACATCGGTGAGCTGGCCGGGGTGTTCGACGCCATGGCCAGCGACCTTGAGCGGCACGTCAACCAGCAACGCGAGCTGCTCAATGCGGTGTCGCACGAGCTGCGTACGCCGTTGACCCGGCTCGACTTCGGCCTGGTGCTGTTGTTCGACGAAGTGCCGCCAGCCAGCCGCAAGCGCTTGCTGGAACTGGTTGGCCATGTGCGCGAGCTGGATGAGCTGGTGCTGGAATTGTTGTCGTACAGCCGGCTGTACAACGCCGACCAGGCCCGCGAGCGGGTCGAGGTGTCGTTGCTGGAACTGGTCGACAGCGTGCTGGGCGGCTTCGCCGAGGAGCTCGATGGCCGCGGCATCCAGTGGGAAGTTCGCGCCGAAGGCGAGCTACCCCGCTTTGTGCTGGACCCGCGGCTCACCGCCCGGGCCGTGCAGAACCTGGTGCGCAATGCCATGCGTTACTGTGACCAAAGCCTGTTGCTGCGCTTGTGCCTGGACCAGGACGGCGCGTGCCTGTTGACGGTGGAAGACGACGGTATCGGCATTCCGGTAGCGGAGCGGGAGCGGATCTTCCAGCCGTTCTACCGGCTGGACCGCAGCCGTGACCGGAACACCGGTGGTTTTGGCCTGGGCTTGGCGATCAGCCGGCGTGCGATCGAGGGCCAGGGCGGTACGTTGACTGTCGCACAGTCGGCGCTGGGCGGGGCGCAGTTCCGCATCCGCTTGCCCGCCCGTTAGCAGGCGGCAGGGGCGTACAGGCTTTTTCTTCTCGGCCAGTTCTTGTAGGTTTACAGTTCTTCAAGCCAGGGAGCTGAACATGCAAGGCAAGGCACGCAAGATCGTTCAGGCCATTCTTTACGAGGCCATCGCCGTCGCCTGCGTGGCCCCGGCACTGGCGTTGGCGTTCGGCGCCGGCATGGCGCAATCCACGGTGCTGTCGGTGCTGATGTCAGGCATCGCGATGAGCTGGAACATGGGTTACAACTGGGTGTTCGAGCGCTGGGAGGCGCGCCAGCAGCAGCGTGAACGTACGTTCACCCGGCGCCTGCTGCACGCCCTGGGTTTCGAGGGTGGGTTGGTGCTGATCCTGCTGCCGCTGGTGGCCTACTGGCTGAACGTCAGTCTGTGGGCGGCGCTGCTCACCAACCTGGCATTGTTCGTGTTCTTCTTCGTGTACGCCTTCGTGTTCCAGTGGGGCTTCGACAAAGTGTTCGATGTGCCGCTGTCGGCGCAGCAAGCCAAGTGTTGACGTGGGCCTGCGCGGCAGGCTAAGTTCCTGGCCTATGAACACCTACCTGCACGTGAACGCCATTATTATTACCGCCATTATCAGCTTGGCGGGCTAGCGCGTACGTGCACCGAACCCGCCCTGGAGGCGGGTTTTTTCTCTCTGACTCCTGGGCAACGTAAAAACGCCAAGGAGTCATCGATGACCAGCTTCAGCCCCCCCCGTACCCC
>NZ_QJRK01000025.1:0-94808 GCF_003205245.1 Pseudomonas sp. MB-090624
AAGGTCGGCGGGGGCCTGGGGTAGCTCTTGGGCCACGGTCACTCCTTGCTGAACAGAAACAATGGGCATGTTCGCCGCATCGACCGAAAATGGCCAGCGAATGCTTGCAGATCAGGGGATTAGGCGATGAAGCGGATAAGTACTTGCAGGTTATAGAACCACTAATTCGATTGTTTTAAGCCGATATTTACGCTTATTTTCGATGTTTCTTTAGCGCATCATGGCCTCATCCACTGATTCAAGGAGCGCGACCATGCTGCAACTTCGTTCGTTCGATAGCCTCGGCCATGCCAACCACGGCTGGCTCGACGCCCACCACCATTTTTCCTTTGCCGAGTACTACGACCCAGCGCGCATGCACTGGGGCAACCTGCGGGTCTGGAACGATGACCTGATCGCGGCCGGCAGCGGCTTCCCACCGCACCCACACCGCGACATGGAAATCATCACCTATGTGCGCGAAGGCGCGATCACCCACCAGGACAGCCTTGGCAACAAAGGCCGGACCGAGGCCGGTGATGTCCAGGTGATGAGTGCCGGTACCGGCATCGTGCACAGCGAGTACAACCTGGAAGACGTCGATACCCGTATCTTCCAGATCTGGATCGTGCCGGAACGCACCGGTGAAGCACCGCAATGGGGTAGCCGACCGTTCCCCAAAGGTGAACGTGGCGAAGGCTTCGTGACCCTGGCCAGCGGCCGCGCCGGCGATGAAGACAGCTTGCAGATCCGCACCGATGCACGCCTGGTGGCTGCCACCCTGAAAGCGGGTGAGACCGCCGAATACCGTTTCGATGCCGATCGCCGGGGGTACCTGGTACCCGCCAAGGGCCAGGTGGAAGTCAACGGCCTGCGGGTCAAGGGGCGTGATGGTGTGGCCATCGAGCAGGAGCAGCTTCTGCGCGTGACCGCCATCGAAGACAGCGAGATCGTGCTGGTGGACGTGGCCTGACCTTCACCCGGCAGGCTTGGTGGTCAGCCGGGCTGTCATTTTCAGCAGCGAGTGCAGTCAATACCGTTTCACAAATCGTTGCGTAGCCGTAGTCTTTGCCGGTACCCGACCACGGAACGTTGACATGCTGCAGTTGCTGCTGACCACCCTGCTCCCGATCATTCTGCTGATTGCCCTGGGTACTTTCCTGCGCCTGCGGGGGTTTCTGGCCGAAACCTTCTGGCCTGGCGCTGAACGCCTGAGCTACTACGTACTGCTGCCAGCGCTGTTCCTGCATGGCCTGGCCACCGCCAACCTGGAGGGTGTGCCGGTGCTGGGCATGGTCGGCGCGCTGATGCTTTCTACCTTGGCGGGCGCGGTGATGCTGGTGCTCTACCAAGGCATGGCAGACCACGAGGGTGCCGATTTCACCTCGGTGTTCCAGGGCGGTATCCGCTTCAACAACTACATTGGTGCCACCCTGGCTGCCGGCCTCTACGGCAGCGCCGGCATAGCCCTGGCCGCGGTTGCCAACGCGGCCATCGTGCCCCTGGTCAACCTGCTCTGCGTGCTGGTGTTCGCCCGCTTCAGCGCCCGCCACAGTTCGCCAGCAACCGTGCTGAAGGCGATCTTCGCCAACCCGCTGATTGTCGGCTGCGCGGGCGGCCTGCTGCTGCGCTTGACCGGGCTGGGCCTGCCGCCGGGCATCGAGCCCACGGTCAAGGCCCTGGGCCAGGCTGCCCTGCCGCTGGGGCTGCTGTGCGTGGGGGCAGCGCTGGGCGGCGCCCGCCTCGGCCAGCAGGCGCGGCCATTACTGGCGGCTTCGGCGTTCAAGTTCCTGGTCATGCCCGTGACCACCTGGGGCCTGTGCCGGCTGCTGGGCCTGGGCGGCCAGGCCGCAGTGGTGGCGGTGCTGTTCCAGGCACTGCCGACAGCCTCGTCCTCCTACGTAATGGCGCGGCAAATGGGCGGCAATGCACCGTTGATGGCCACCATCATCGCCCTGCAAACCGTGGCCGCCGCCGCCACCCTGCCTTTGGTATTAATGCTTACGCTTGGCTAGACTGGCATCAGCCCACCGTTCGGAGTTCGACCATGCGCTTTTCGTGGATGCTGATCGGCCTGACCACTGCCCTGCTTGCCGCCCCCTTGCACGCTGCCGACCCCGCCAAAGCTGCCGTGGCCGAGGGCAAGGCCGAGGCCCTTGAAGAAAAAGTGGTCGAGGCAGCGCCCCCGCCCAAGCCCGCCGAAAAGTTGACCCCGAGCGAAGCGCAGGCCGTGGACCCGGCTGGCAAGGCACCGCTGGATGACAGCCTTACCTGCCTGGCGCGCACCCTTTACTGGGAAGCCAAGGGGGCCGATGCCAAAGACATGGCCGCCGTGGCCAGCGTGGTGCTGAACCGCCTGGGCCAGGATGGCTTTCCGGATACCATCTGTGGTGTGGTCAAGCAGGGCGTTGAAAGCAAAGCCTGCCAGTTTTCCTGGTGGTGCGACGGGCGCCCCGACCAGGTCGAGGAGCCGCAGCGCTACGAGGTTGCCAAGGAAATTGCGCGCAAAGCCCTCAACCAGCAGTTGCAGGATTCCACTGGCGGCGCGCTCTACTTCCATGACCGCAGCGTGCATCCAGCCTGGGCCAAGGCTTATCGCCGAACGGCCAAGACCACGCACTTTTTGTTCTACAAACCCAACCAGGCGTTGGCCCGCTGACAAGGCACGTGTTAGCGCACACTGCCCTGTCACCCGACTTGTCGCCGGCTTTTAGGTTTGTTTGCCTACGCTTCGCACTTTTGCGGCGGGCAATGGTCTACCTCCCTTCGTGTACCGCCGGCACTGTTTGCCGGCGTTTTATTTGCCTTGCACCCGCCTGGGCCAAAAGCCCCGAGCTTGTGTAGGATGAGCAGCGCCTACCACGCCGCTGCCAGTCATAGGGAGATACACATGCGCGTGCTGTCATCCGTTGCCGCCTTGTCGCTTGGCCTGTTGATTTCGACCGGGGCATTGGCCGTTACCGGCGAAGAAGCGCAACTGATCGCGTCGATCAATGCCTACCGCAGCCAGGCCCAACCTTGCGGTGGCGAGGCATCGCTGGAACTGCCACCGCTGAACAGCGATACCCGCCTGGCGCTGTCGCCGGAGGGCACCCGCGATCTGCAGCAGGCCATGACCCGGGCGGCCTACCCTATGGTCAATGTGCAGGCCATCAGCCTGTCAGGGCCGCGCGATGCGCCTGCGGCCATGCATGCCATCGAGGAAAGTTTCTGCCAGGTGGTGCTGGACCCGCAGTTCGTCGACATTGGCGTCAGCCAGGAAGGCCGCGATTGGCGTATCGTGCTGGCCCGGCCACTGCTCAGTGGCCGCCTCGGTGACTGGCAAGCCGAAGGGCAGAAAGTGGTGGAGGAAATCAATGCGGCCCGCAAGGTGGCCCGGCAGTGTGGCGGGCAACCCTTCGCTGCCGCCCCGCCGTTAAGCTGGAACACGGTGCTGGCGGGGGCTGCCGCCAACCACACGCGGGCCATGGCCAACCAGAATTTCTTCGACCACATCGACAAGGATGGCCGCACCCCCGGCGACCGGGCGGAGCTGGCCGGCTACCTGTATCAGCAGATCGGCGAGAACATTGCTGCTGGGCGCGACACTGCGCACAAGGTGGTCGAAGGCTGGCTGGACAGCCCCGGGCACTGTGCCACGTTGATGAACCCCGAGTTCCGCGACCTGGGGGCTGCCTACGCAGTGGACCCGAAGAGCGATGCGGGCATCTACTGGACCGCACTGTTCGGCATACCACAGTGAATTCGAGCCCCCTTGCAACCCTGTCAGGCGCGCTTCAGCCCTGGTGTGTAGCTGCTCGCAGCTCGAGCGCGGTACAGCCAAACCGCGCCCGCAGGCATTTGCCCAGGTAACTGGCATCGCCCAGGCCGACTTCGTCGGCAATCTGCGCCAGGCTGTGCGTGGAGTTGAGCAAGCGCCAGCGTGCTTGCTGCAGGCGCATTTCGCGCCACCAGGCCTTGGCACTCAGGCCATGACTGGCGTGAAACTGCCGGTCCAGCTGGCGCCGGCTGATGCCCAACGCTGCCGCCAGTTGCTCCACTGCCAGCGGCGCCCCCAGATGATGGCGCATCAGTGCCTGCGCTTTCTGCACCTGGCGCCCCGGCCCGCTGCCCGGCTCCAGGGAGCGCAAGGCATGGCGGCTGTCGCGGGTTTCATCCACCAGCATGTCGGCCAAGCCCTTAAGTGCCCGCGTGCGACCGCAGGCACGTGACAGCAGCGCGACAGCCAGGTCGATGGCCGCCGTGCCACCGGCGCAGGTAATACGGTTGCCATCGATGCAGTACAGTTGCTCAGGCAGTAGCTGCACATGCGGGAACGCCGCCCGGAATTCGGCTTCGTGGCGCCAGTGCACCACCACCTTGTGCCCACGCAACAGGCCGCACGCCGCCAGCAGGAAAACACCATTGTCGACCCCGACCAATTTGACGCCCGCCTTGCTGGCGCGCTTGAGCAAAGCCTGGTAGCGCGGTGCAAGTGCGGCGGTGGCCATGGCATTGCGCCCGCCGAACAGCACCAGGTAGTCGAAACTGGCCAGCTCGAGGTCGCCGGCCACGGCCTCGACCTGCAGCACTGCACCGCTGCTGGAAGGCACCGGTTCAACACCCAGCCCCGCCACCGTCCAGCTGCAATAACGCTGCTGGCTGTAGTCCTCGTCATCGGCGCTGAAGCGCAACTTGTCGAGGAAGGCGCCAAACGGCAGCAAGGCAAAATCCGGTAGCGGCAAGATCAGCAAGCGAATATCGGGATACACGGTATTCACGTCCAGAAAGTACCATCGAATGTCCGGATATTACCCTGCCAGCGCCACCATTGCGCCCTAGACTGGCGCCCTGTTCATCACATGGCGTTACCCGGCATGAACCTCGACACATGGCTCATCTACCTGCTGGCGAGCATCGGTTTGTCGCTCACCCCAGGCCCTAACAGCCTGCTGGCCTTGACCCACGGCGCTCTATATGGCGCCCGGCGAACCCTGTTCACCATTGTCGGCGGCGTGTTCGGCTTCAGCGCGCTCATCGCCCTGGCGATGTTCGGCCTTGGTGCATTGCTGCAGGCCTCGGCGTCGGTGCTTGGCGTACTGAAATGGCTAGGGGGTGCCTACCTGGTCTGGCTAGGTGTGCAGCTGTGGCGCAGCCCAGGCCTGCAGTTGGAACTCAATGCGGGCAACGCTGGGCTGAACAACGCAGGGTTGTTTCGCCAAGGGCTGCTGTCGGCCATGGCCAACCCCAAGGTGCTGCTGTTCTACGGCGCGTTCCTGCCACAGTTCATCGACCCACAGCGCGGGCTGCTGTTGCAGTTCGTGGTCATGGCGGCCACCTTCGCCAGCGTCGAGTTTCTGGTCGAATACCTGCTGGCGCGGCTGGCGTACCGGGTTCGGCCCTGGCTGAGCAAAGCAGGCAAAGGCTTCAATCGCTGCTGCGGGAGCTTGTTCGCCCTGATTGGCGTGGCCTTGCCCTTGAGCCGCTAGCCCCTGGCACAGGCAGGCCACTGCCACTGGCGTTGCAGCGCCTATCGAGCCTGGCGTGCCTGGAAAACGAAGACCAGCAGCGCCACCCCCGGCAAGGCGGCGCCCACCAATGCCACCCCTGCCCAACCAACCTGGCTGAACAGCGCACTGGCCACTGCCGAACCCAGCGCCCCGCCAAGGAAGATGCTGGTCATGTACACCGCATTCAAACGCCCACGGCTGGCCGGGTCCAGTGCATACACTTCACGCTGGCCGATCACCATGTTCATCTGCACCGCAAAATCCAGCAGCACACCCGTCAGGCCCAGGCCGATCACGCTGTAGCCGGGCACCGTCAAACCCAGCAGCAAGGCGGCCGGCGCCAGTAACAGCGCCAGTAACGACCCCGCCCGGGCATGCCCGGCATCGGCCAGGCGGCCGGCAATGGGTGCCGCAACCGCACCCACTGCGCCGACCAACGCGAACAAGGCAATCTGGCTTTGCGACAGGCCATGCCCTGCAGCCAGGGCCAGCGGCACCGCCGTCCAGTAAAGGCTGAATGCGGCGAACATCAAGGCCTGGTACAGCGAGCGCTGGCGCAGCAGCGGGTAATGGCGCAGCAAGGTGAGCAGCGACAGCATCAGCCCTGCGTAACTGGCCTTGTGCTCGGGCCGACGCTGCGGCAGGGTCGACGCCAGCAGCAGGATGATCGCCAACATCACCCCGGCTGCGCCGATGAATACCGCACGCCAGCCGAAGTGGTCGGCCACCAGGCTGGACAACGGCCGGGCCAGCAGGATGCCCAGCAGCAACCCACCCATGATGTTGCCCACTACCCGACCGCGCTGGTGCTCGGGCGCCAGGTGCGCCGCCAGCGGAATCAGCATCTGCACCGCCACTGAACTGAAGCCGATCAGCAGGGCGTAACCCAGGAACAACTGCCCCTGGCCACTGCCACTGGTACCTGCCAACAGCAGGCTGATGCAGGCCAGAACGGCGGTGGCCACCATCAGACGACGGTTTTCCAGCAAGTCGGCCAACGGTACCAGCAACAACAGGCCCAACGCATAGCCGAGCTGGGTGAGGGAAACGATCAGGCTGGCATGTTCGGTAGACAGCCCCAGGTCCGGGGCGATCAACCCCACGATGGGTTGGGCGTAGTAGATGTTGGCGACGATAGCGCCGCAGCAGAACGCCAGGAGTACCACCAGGGCCCGGCTCAGGCTGGCAGTGGCCGGTTGCGCTGAAGCGACGGAAGGGTTCATGCGAGGTTCCTCGACAAGGTATGGGTATGACGGCCACCTTACCTGCGGGCAGCGGCGCCGAGAATTGGGCAGCTACGCAACGCGCCTTTGCGTATAGCGCAACGCTAGCGGCCAGTATTCAGCACATTTTCGCAAAACCCAATGAAAGCGCTGACCCGTCGCGAACCCCGGTGGTTGGGCAGGTACAGGGCGTTGATACAGTCGTTGGCGGTGCCAGGGTTGGCTTGCCATTCAGGGAGCAGGCGCTGCAGCCGACCGCCTTCAACGTCTTCGCGTACCAGCCAGTCGGCCAGCAATGCAATACCGCTGCCCGCCAGCGCCGTTTCGCGCAACATGTCGGCGTTGGCACTGCGCAGCGGCCCGCTTACGTCCAGCTCCAGGCTTTCCTGGCCACAGGTCAGCCGCCAGGGCCGTGCTTTTTGCCCATAGCGAAAACGCAGGCAGGCGTGTTCAAGCAGCTGCCGGGGATGCAGGAGCGGCCCGCGCTCGGCCAGGTAGCCCGGGCTGGCGACCAGCCAGCGTTGGAAGCGGCCCAGTGGGCGGCACACCATTTCATCGCTGGGCGCTGGGTCACCCAGGCGGATCGACAGGTCATAACGCCCGTCGAGCAGGTCGTCGATGCGGTCGCTAAGGTCGATGTCCAGCTCCAGCGCCGGGTAGCGCGCCAGAAAAGGCCCCAGGTGCGGGGCGATGACCCGCCTGCCGAACTCCACCGGCAAGCACAGGCGCAGCACACCGACCGGTTCCTCACCGCGGTCCGAGATGCTGGCATCGGCCTCGTCCAGCGCCTCGAAGATGCCCCGGGCGCGCTGGTAGTAGCGCGCGCCTGCCTCGGTCAGACTGACCTGGCGCGTCGAACGATTGAGCAAGGTGGCGCCCAGCGCCGACTCAAGGGCATCGACCAGGCGCGTCACCGACGAGGTCGCCACCCCCAGCCGGCGTGCAGCCGCTGAAAAACCCTGGGCATCGACGGTGGCCACGAACATTTTCATCGCCAAAAGTTTGTCCATGTCAGGCCGTCCTCGAAAACTCGCAAAGGTCTTACAAACCGCCAGCCCGGTCAAGAAGCATGGCGCCAAGCAAACAGGGCCATGGCGGGCGCACGCCCAACCGGCGTAAAGCCTACAAATGAACGTAGCCGCGATAAAAAACCTTGCCCGCCATACCCGGTGTTTTCATGCATTTTTCCAGACACGATCTAGAATTTTAGACACACCGCGTTAAGTTCAGCCCTGCGACAATCAGCCTCACAAAATTATGTACCAACTTGTTAATTAGCAAGCTAAGGGCTTAAACTGCGCGCATTCCACCTGCTGAGATCCCTGGCATGAACGAAACACCGCGCGCCTCTGGCGCCTCAAACATCATCCTGATTGGCCTGGGCGTGATCATCGCCCTGCTTGGCCTGCTCCTGGCTGCCGGCGGCGTCAAACTCGCCGGCCTGGGCGGTTCCTGGTACTTCCTGATCGGCGGCCTGGCCATGGCCATCGCCGGTGTGCTCATTGCCCGCCGTAAAAAAGCGGGCGCCTGGCTGTACGCGCTGTTCCTGGTTGGCACTGCCCTCTGGGCGCTGGTCGACGCCGGCCTGGTGTTCTGGCCGCTGTTCTCGCGCCTGTTCATGTTCGGTGTCATCGGCATGGTGGTAGCGCTGGTGTACCCACTGCTGGCCCGCGCCAATGGCGCCAGCGCCGGGCGCGGTGCCTACGGCGTTGCCGCGGTGATGGCCGTGGTGCTGGCGGTTGCCGCCGGCAACATGTTCGTCGCCCACCCAAGTGTAGCCCCTACTGGCAAAGGCCCGGGCATGACCGCGGTCGAGGCCGGCAAGGAACAGAAGGACTGGGCCCACTACGGTAATACCGAAGGTGGCAGCCGCTTCGCCGCGCTGGACCAGATCAACCGTGACAACGTGAACAAGCTGAAGGTGGCCTGGACCTACCACACCGGCGACGTCGCCATCAGCGACGGCAACGGTGCCGAAGACCAGCTGACACCCCTGCAGATCGGCAACAAGGTGTTCATCTGCACCCCGCACAACAACCTGATCGCGCTGGATGCCGACACCGGCAAAGAGCTGTGGAAGAACGCCATCAATGCCCAGTCCAAGGTCTGGCAGCGTTGCCGTGGCCTGGCCTATTTCGATGCCACTGCGGCCATCGCCCAGCCGACCCAGCCCAACAGCTCGCCGGTCACCGGCGGTAGCGTGCCGGCCGGCGCCAACTGCCAGCGTCGCCTGCTGACCAACACCATCGATGGCCGCCTGATTGCCGTCGATGCCGACACCGGCGAGTTCTGCCAGGGCTTCGGCAACAACGGCCAGGTCAACCTGATGGCCGGCCTGGGCGATGTGCCAGACTCTTACTACCAGCTGTCCTCGGCACCGCTGATGGCCGGCACCACCGTGGTGGTCGGCGGCCGCGTTGCCGACAACGTCCAGGCCGACATGCCAGGCGGCGTGATCCGTGGCTTCGACGTGATCACCGGGGAAATGCGCTGGGCCTTCGACCCGGGCAACCCGGAAGACCGCCAGGCCCCGCAGGGCGACAACACCTACGTGCGCAGCACCCCGAACAGCTGGGCACCGATGTCCTACGACCCGGCGATGAACACCGTGTTCCTTCCTATGGGCTCGTCGTCCACCGACATCTACGGTGTTGAACGCAGCAAGCTGGACCACACCTACGGCGCTTCGGTGCTGGCCCTGGACGCCACCACCGGCAACCAGAAGTGGGTGTACCAGACCGTGCACAACGACCTCTGGGACTTCGACCTGCCGATGCAGCCGAGCCTGATCGACTTCACCAAGGACGACGGCCAGACCGTACCTGCGGTAGTGATCGGCACCAAAGCCGGGCAGATCTACGTGCTCGACCGCGCCACCGGCAAACCGCTGACCCAGGTCGACGAAGTTCCGGTCAAGCCAGGTAACATTCCAAACGAGCCGTACTCGCCAACCCAGCCCAAGTCGGTGGGCATGCCGCAGATCGGCGCGCAGACCCTGACCGAGTCGGACATGTGGGGTGCCACCCCGTATGACCAGCTGCTGTGCCGCATCGACTTCAAGAAGATGCGCTATGACGGCTTGTACACAGCGCCCGGCACCGACCTGTCGCTGAGCTTCCCGGGTTCGCTGGGCGGCATGAACTGGGGCAGCCTTTCCACCGACCCGGTACACGGTTTCATCTTCGTCAACGACATGCGCCTGGGCCTGTGGATCCAGATGATTCCGTCGCAGAACAAAGGCAATGCAGCGTCCGGCGGCGAAGCCCTGAACACCGGCATGGGTGCAGTACCGCTCAAGGGCACCCCGTATGCGGTGAACAAGAACCGCTTCCTGTCGGTAGCCGGTATTCCATGCCAGGCGCCGCCGTTCGGCACCCTCACCGCGATCGACATGAAGACCCGTCAGGTGGCCTGGCAGGTACCGGTGGGCACCGTTGAAGACACCGGCCCGCTGGGTATCCGCATGCACCTGCCGATCAAGATCGGCCTGCCCACCCTGGGCGGCACCCTGTCGACCCAAGGCGGCCTGGTGTTCATTGCCGGCACCCAGGACTTCTACCTGCGCGCCTACAACAGCGGCAACGGTGACGAAATCTGGAAGGCGCGCCTGCCAGTGGGCAGCCAGGGTGGCCCTATGACCTACGTTTCGCCGAAAACCGGCAAGCAGTACGTGGTCGTGACAGCGGGCGGTGCGCGCCAGTCGACCGACCGTGGCGACTACGTGATCGCTTACGCCTTGCCGTAACACAGCGTCGCCCCGTTCGCGGGTGAACCCGCCGCCACAGGCGGATCACTGCCCCGGCAAATGGTGCAGCCCCTGTGGCAGCGGGTTCGCCCGCGAAGAGGCCCGAACAGACAACCCGAGACACAGCAATGCCATCCGTAATTCGCTTCACCCCCACCCTGCTGCTGGCGCTGGCCAGCAGCACTGCACTCGCCAACGACGACCTCCTCACCCGCAGCACCCTCACCGGTGACTGGGGCGGCCTGCGCCACCAGCTGGAACAGGACGGGGTGAAAATCACCGGCGACTACAGCGGTGAAACCGCCTACAACGCGCATGGCGGCCTGCACCGCTCGGCGCGTTACTCGCAGAACGTCAAGCTGGGCGTGCAGTTCGACCTGTCGAAGCTGTACGGCCTGGACAACGGCGGCAAAGTCCAGCTGACCATCAACGACCGTCGCGGCAACAGCGCGTCGGACGACCTGGTCGGCAACCGCCTGCCGATCCAGGAAAACTACGGCGGCCTGTACACCCGCCTGACCGAGCTGAGCTACGAACGCACCCTGTTCACCCCTGCGCTCAACGTCAAGCTGGGCTACATGGCCATGGGCAACGACGTCGGCGGCCTGGACAGCGGCATCCTGTGCAATTTCATGAACGCCGGCTTCTGTGGCCACCCGCTGAACATGTCGGGGGGCAGCGGCTGGACCAACTACCCCAACGCCCACCTCGGCGTGCGCGTGAAGTACGACCTGTCGCCCGCCTGGCAACTGCGTGTGGCAGCGTTCAATGTGGACCCCGAGAGCAACGGCAATTCCAGCCGTGCCTGGCACCTGGGGCCCAAGCACACCACTGGCACCGTGGTCCCGGTGGAACTGGTGTACAAGCTGCAGGGCGAACTGCCGGGCGAGTACAAGCTGGGGTACTACTACGACAGCTCCGACGTGAAGCGCATCGGCAGCGACGACGAAGTGTCGGGGCGCGGCGGGCACTACCTGCTGGTCGACCAGGCGCTGTGGAACGATCAGGCCTCGCCAGGCCGCAGCCTGCACGCCTTCGGCCAGTATTCGGCGTCGAGCAAGGCCGCTTCGCCGTTCACCAAGTGGTATGGCGCCGGGGTGGTGCTGTACAAGCCGTTCGAAGGCCGCCCGAGAGATACCGTGGCACTGGGTTACGGCCGCGCCGTACCCAACCCGCGTAGCCGCGATGTGCTGGAAGATGCTGCATTCAACGCCGGCCAGCCGTTCCCCGATATCGACAGCGCCGAGCAGTTGATCGAGCTGAGCTACGGCTACCAGGCCACGCCATGGCTGAACCTGCGCCCGGATGTGCAGTACATCATCGAGCCAGGGGCGTTCACTGGCAAAGACATCGACAACGCGCTGGTGGTGGGCCTGCAGGTAAAAGCAACCTTCTGAGTCGCCGGGGGCCGCACTGCGGCCCATTCGCGGGTGCACCCGCGCCCACAGAGCCCCGGCAGCTCAACCGTCAAGCCTGCCTGAGGTGATCCACCAGTCTGAGCAGCATGGCATCACAGCCCTGCAGCTGTTCGACACTGACGAATTCATCCGGCTTGTGCCCCTGCTCCATGCTCCCGGGTCCGCACACCACGGTCGGGATGCCCGCCTGCTCGAACAGCCCGCCTTCAGTACCAAACGCCACGGTGCCGAATTTATCCGAACCACTGAGCAGCGCCACCAGCTGCGCAGCTTCGCTGTCCTGCGGTGTAGCCAACCCCGGATAGGCACTCAGCGGCTGCAGACGAATGGCACTGTCGGCGTGGACCTTGCGCATGCGCGGCAGCAACTCAGCCTCAGCATAGGCCTGCAGTTGGTCAGCCACCGCCTGTGCCTCGAACCCCGGCAAGGCACGCACCTCGAAATCGAATTCGCACTCGGCCGGCACGATGTTCAGCGCCCTGCCCCCTTTGATCACCCCGGTCTGCACCGTGGAGAACGGTGGGTCGAAACGCTCGTCGTGATACTGCGGCAAGGCCAGCGCGTCGCCGATATCACCCAGCTTGCCGATAAGCCTGGCGGCATACTCGATGGCATTCACGCCATACGGTGCATACGCTGAATGGCAAGCAGCGCCATGCACCTGGCAGCGCATCGCCAGTTTGCCCTTGTGCCCCAACACGGGTTTGAGTTCAGTGGGTTCACCGATCAGGCACAGCCGCGGTTTGTGCCGGCGTTGTTCGAGCGCTGCGAGCATCGAGCGTACACCCAGACAGCCGACCTCTTCGTCATATGAAAATGCCAGGTGCACAGGCATGCGCAGCGGTTGGGCGAGAAATGCGGGTACCGCTGCCAGCACTGACGCGATGAAGCCTTTCATGTCGGCTGTGCCACGGCCATACAAGCGGCCATCGTGTTCGCTGAGGGCGAACGGTTCGGCCGTCCAGGCCTGGCCGTCTACCGGCACCACGTCGGTATGCCCGGACAGCACCACGCCGCCAATATCCTTGGGGCCGATGGTGGCAAACAGGTTAGCCTTGGTTCTCTCCGGGTTGTGGAACAGCTCGCATTCCACGCCCAACCCGGCCAGGTAATCGCGAATGAAGCCGATCAGCGCCAGGTTGGAGTCACGGCTGACCGTGGCAAAGCCGACCAGCCTGGCCAGCAGCGTGCGGCTGGCAAACTCACTCATCGCCCGGCACCCCGTAGCTTGGCGCAGAGGTCGGGTTGAGGGCGCGGGTGACGTAGTCCTGCATTTGTGGGCGGTAGGCTTGCCACAGGCCATCGAGCGCTCCGATCGGGTCGTTGTCGGCCCAGTCGACGCGCAGGTCCACCAGTGGCCAGGTCAGCTCGCCCGCAATTTTCAGCGCCGCCGAGTGCACCGGCCCCGCCTCACCGCCCGCAGCCATCGCCGCGTGCATGGCCGCCAGCAGGCGGTCGGCCAGGTGCCCACCGGCCTGTTCGAAGGCCAGCACCATCGCTTCGATCACCACGGTGGAGGACAGCAAATTGCCCGCCGCCGCGCATTGCTCGCCGGCCACGGCATGGTGTGTGCCAAGCGCCTCGCGCCCCGTGAACAAGGCCACCTGGCCGGTGCTGTCGATCACCGTCACCTGGCGGTACTCGCTCCAGCCATTGGCGCTCAACACCCGGTCCAGCGCTGCGGCGGGTGGCAACTGGCCCTGCTCCATGGCGTCGAGAATCTGCGGGCCCAGCGCCGGCAGGGTGATGTTCTGGGTAGCGACCGCGCCCACGCCGGCACGCACCCACGGGCAACGGGCCCCTACGGCGATGCTCGACGAACTGATGGCGATACCGACCTGGCCGGTTTCCTGGCAGCGACCAATGATGGAGAAGGTCATGGCATGGTTCCTGTTGTGCTGTGCAATGCAGGCCATTCTGGGTGGAACCTTCGGGCAGGCGAAACCACCTTTTTCCGAGGGGCTAGGCAGGAAAAAACTAGGGTCTGAGGCCCTGTGGGAGCGGGCGAGCCCGCGAACCAGGCGACGCAGTGGCTGGCACCGGCTTTGCCGGTGTTCGCGGGCATGCCCGCTCCCACAGCGAGTGCGCGAGCTTTCAACGTTCCAACACGACAGTTGCGTTCACAAGATCCGGGGCCTTCGCCGTTTTATCGGCAAGCCCCAGCTAAATACTATTTTCGCCATTTGCGCAGCATCCCTAGTCTGGCCCCAGGCAACGGCGGTCCCCAAACCGACCTGACAAAAACCGCCTGAACAAGGGCTCGGACATGACACTGAACAACTTCGAAATCGACACCCTCGTGGTCGGCGCCGGCCAGGCTGGCGTGGCCATGAGCGAACACCTGAGCAAGCTGGGCGTGCCGCACCTGGTGCTGGAGCGCAACCGCATTGCCGAGGCCTGGCGCAGCGGCCGCTGGGATTCGCTGGTGGCCAATGGGCCGGCCTGGCACGACCGCTTCCCGGGGCTGGAATTCAACCTCGATGCCGACGCCTTCGCCGGCAAAGACCAGGTGGCCGACTACTTCGAACAGTACGTACGCAAGTTCAACCTGCCGGTGCGCACCGGCATCGAAGTGAAGAAAGTACAGCGCAACAGCGACCGCCCTGGCTTCACCATCGAAACCAATGAAGGCGTGATCCGCGCCAACCGCGTGGTGGCGGCGACCGGCCCGTTCCAGAAGCCGGTGATACCGGCGATTGCGCCAAAAGACGCCAACCTGCACCAGATCCACTCGGCCGCCTACTTCAACCCCGAACAACTGCCCGAAGGTGCAGTGCTGGTGGTGGGTGCAGGCTCGTCCGGCGTGCAGATCGCCGAAGAGCTGATGCGTGCCGGCCGTCAGGTGTACCTGTCGGTCGGCGCTCACGATCGCCCGCCACGGGCTTACCGCAACCGCGACTTCTGCTGGTGGCTTGGCGTATTGGGTGAATGGGACGCAGAGATTGCCAAGCCTGGCCGCGAGCACGTGACCATTGCCGTGAGCGGCGCCCGTGGGGGCCATACGGTCGACTTCCGTGCCCTCGCCCACCAGGGCATGACCCTGGTTGGCCTGACCCGGTCGTTCGAAAACGGCGTGGCGCACTTCCAGGACAACCTGGTCGAGAACATCACGCGGGGCGATGAGAACTACCTGGCCTTGCTGGACGCCGCCGATGCCTATGTGGAGCGCAACGGCCTCGACCTGCCGCAAGAGCCTGAAGCGCGCCGGCGCCTGGCCGACCCGGCCTGCATGCTCGACCCACTGCAGCAGCTGGACCTGGCCAAGGCCGGTGTCCGCAGCATCATCTGGGCCACCGGCTACGGCGTGGACTTCAGTTGGCTGCAGGTGGACACCTTCGACGCCAATGGCAAGCCCCAGCATCAGCGCGGTGTCGCTCGCGAACCAGGTGTGTATTTCCTTGGCCTGCCGTGGCTGTCGCGCCGTGGCTCGTCGTTCATCTGGGGCGTATGGCACGACGCCAAACACGTCGCCGGCCACATTGCCACGCAACGCACCTACAGCGCCTACCGCGACCGCGACCAGCGCGCGGCCGACCGGCAGCAACCCGCCACATTCAGCAACGTCAGCACCCTCGGAGCCCACTGATGCCTACCCATACCCGCATCCGCATGTTCAACACCAAGGCCACCTACCCCAACCAGACCCTGGACAACGACCTGTGCCAGGCGGTGCGGGCCGGTAACACCATTTATGTGCGTGGCCAGGTCGGCACCGACTTCGAAGGCAGGCTGGTGGGCCTGGGTGACCCGCGGGCGCAGGCCGAACAGGCGATGAAGAACGTCAAGCAACTGCTCGAAGAAGCCGGCTCGGACCTGTCGCATATCGTCAAGACCACCACCTACATCACCGACCCACGTTTCCGCGAGCCGGTGTACAAGGAAGTGGGCAAATGGCTCAAGGGCGTGTTCCCGATTTCCACCGGCCTGGTAGTGGCCGGCCTGGCCCAGGCCGAATGGCTGATGGAGATCGACGTGATCGCCGTGGTGCCGGACCAGGCGTGACCGGCAGTTGCCAGGCGCTTGCCCTGTAGGAGCGGCCTTGCGTCGCGATGGGGCGCGAAGCGGCCCCGGTTTTTTTGCGGCGAAGCTGAAGTTGCGGCGAAGCTGAAAATTTGGGGCCGCTTCGCGCCCCATCGCGACACAAGGCCGCTCCTACAGGGGACCGTGCAAGGCTTAGAAGCCGACCGTGGCAGACAGCAGATAGGTGCGTGGGGTCGACAGGGTCAGGCCCGGCTCGCTGTCATCCGAGGCCCCTGCCGAGCTCCAGTAGCGGTCATCCAGCACGTTCTCGACACTGGCACGCAATGTGACCTCGGTCTCATCCACCTTGAACGCGTAGCGCGCCCCCAGGTCATAGCGCTCCCAGCCATCGATCTTCTTGCTGTTGTTCTGGTCCAGGTACTGCGAGCTGGAGTGGATACCGCGTGCTGTCAGGGTCAAGCCTTTGACCCCCGGCACGTCCCACTCGCCCCCCAGGTTCACGTTGTACTCCGGCGTGGCCGGGGCGCGGTTGCCGTCGTAGGCGCCATCGACGGTGTCGGTCAGCTCGCTGTCGATGTACATCACCCCACCCAGTACCCGCACACCCTGCACAGGCTCACCGAACACACTCAGCTCGATGCCGCGGTTGTCACGCTTGCCATTGGGGCCGAACACCCGCGAAGCCGGGTTGGTTTCGTAGGCCGGCTGGCGAATGCGGAACGCGCTGGCGGTGAAGGCCACCTGGCCAAAGTCATACTTGGCCCCGACCTCGACCTGGCGGCTGGTGAATGGCGGAAATATCTGGTCTTCGTTGACCGAGGTCGACGGGGCGATCTTGCCTTGGCTCAGGCCTTCCATGTAATTGGCGTACAGCGACAACTGCTCGGTGACCTTGAGCAGCACCCCGCCAGAGGGCGAGACCTTTTCTTCGTCATAGGCGGTGTCGCCTTTGACGCCATCACTCCAGTCATCCACTTGCACCCGCTGCCAGCGCGCGCCCAGGGTCAGCAGAAGGCGGTCGTCGAAAAAGCCCAGGGTGTCGGCCAGGGCCACGCCGGAGAAGCGGTTTTCCGTGTAGACCTTCGAATCGAAGCGGGTGGGTGTGCCCGGCGTGGGTGTGGCCACCGGGTGGTAGAGGTTGCTGGGTGCGGCGGCATAACGGGCGCCGCCGTTGGTGAAGTCCATGTAGTAATAGCTGGCGGCCAGGTTCAGTTCGTGGCTGACCGGCCCGGTCTGCAACCACTTGCGCAGGCCAGCCATGGCGGTACGCACAGATTCATCGCGGGTAAAGTCGCGGGGCTGCACACTGAAATCGCCGGCGTCATTGATGATCGACACGTTGTGGCGCAGGAAGTCATGGTTGCTCTTGCGCGCGCCGACCGCACCGTAGGCCAGCAGCGAATCACTGATATCGTATTCGGCATTCAGTGCGCCAAAGGTGTCATTGGTGCGCGCCTTGCTCCAGGCCTGGGCATAGTTGTGGCGCACGTCATCGGCATCCGGCACCTTGGCGTTGGCGCCGATCAGCACACGCTCCTGCGGCGCATCGGTATCGCGCTCGGTGTGGCCCAGGTCGGCCGACAGGCGCAGGCGCTCGCCGCGAAAATCCAGGCCCAGCACCGCCATCTGGCGATCGACAGACTGGTGGTCCCATGCAGTATCGCCGGCTTGCTTGACGCCGTTGAAGCGCACACCGAACTGGTCACCTTCGCCGAAGCGCCGGCCGATATCCACGGCACCCCCCACCTGGCTGTCGGAGGCATAGCTGCCGGTGAACGTGGTAATCGGCTTGTCGCCAGCGCGCTTGGGTTGCACGTTGATGCCACCGCCTACGCTGCCCCGGGGCGATATGCCGTTGAGCAACTGGCTGGGGCCTTTGATGATATCGACCCGCTCGGCCATTTCCATGTCGATCGAATAGGTCGGTAAGATCCCGTACAAGCCGTTGTAGGCGACATCACTATTGAACAGGCTGAAGCCGCGAATGGTGAATTGTTCGAAGCGCCCGCCGGCGGGGTTGGTGGCGCGTACCGAGGGGTCGCTGGCAATCAGCTCGCCCAGGGTGCGGGCCTGCTGGTTCTTGACCACCTCGCTGGTGTAACTGGTGATGCTGAAGGGGGTTTCCATGAAGTCCCGCGAGCCGAGCAGGCCTTGTGCGCCCTGGCGTGCCACCTGGCCGCCCGCGTAGGGCTGCGATTGGCCAGGGGCGACCAGCCCGCCGACGATACTGGTAGGGGCGATTTCCAGGGCGCTACCGGCCTGGGGGGCCGGCACCAGGGTGAAGGCCCCTTCACCCACCGGGAGCCATTGCAGGCCGCTGCCAAGCAGCAATTGGGCAAACCCTTCGTCAACACTGTAGGCGCCAGACAGGCCAGCGCTCTGCCGGCCTTGCACCAGTGCCGGGTCCAGCGAAAGGCTGACGCCCGCCTGGTCGGCGAAGCGGGTCAACGCGGCCCCCAGGCTGGCGGGCGCTACTTGGTATGTGCGGCGCACGGGCTCATCGGCCCAGGCCGGTGAACACAGCAACAGGCTCATGGCGAACAACGGATGCGCGGCGCGCGCCAGTGGGCGCAGGCGGCAAGACTTTACTGCTGGCATTGAACAAGGCTCCCCTTTATTTTCTCCTACCGGTAATGACCGGCGAGTGAAAAAAAGGGGACAGCCTCATGCACGATTTTCTCGCGCAGACAAACTGACCCAGTAACGGGTGCGTGACTGCACCTGCAACGGCAGGCTTGCAGCCAGCAAGGCCAGCACCCGGTCGGTGTCGTCAAGGCGGAAGGTGCCGGTGACGCGCAGCCGCTCCAGCGCGGGCGCCCAGCGCAGCACCCCGGGGCGGTAGCGACGCAGCTCGTGCAACAGTTCGCCCAGCGGCCGGTCGTCCAGCCGCAGCATCCCTTCGCGCCAGCCCAGCCGCCAAGGGTCCAGCCCGCTGACCGCGCCGACGCCAGTTGCCTGCAAGCTGGCCTGCTGCCCTGCCAGCAGCGTGCGTGCCGGGCCATGGGCCGGCTGAAGCTGGGCCCTGCCGTTGAGCACCGACACCCGGCAGGCGTCGCCCAACAGGCGCAAGCACACCTCGGCATCGCCTAGCAGCACCTGGCCCTCGGGCACGTGCAAGGCCAGTTGCAGATGCGCAGGCACCTTTACGGCAACCTCCCCGCGCAGCAAGGTCAGGCGCCGTGCACCGAGGTCGAGATCGACCGCGCTGTCGGTATTCAACTGCAGGAACGTCCCGTCGCTCAACAGTACCTGGCGCTGCTCCCCCACCGCGGTACGCAGGTCGGCCGCCCAGGCATCCAAGGGCAGCTCACGGCTTGCCAGCCACGCCGCCGGCAGCACCGCCGCCACGCCCAGGGCGCGCTTGAGCAGCGCCCGTCGGCCGGCATCCGGGCGGTCCAGCGTGGCCATTGCCAACGCCCCTGGCAGCCCGGAGAAGCGCGCGCGCAACAAGGCTGCCTTGTGCCACGCCTGCTCATGCAGGCTGCTGCTGGCGCGCCATTGCGCGAGCCGCTGCAGGTCCTTGTCGCTGGCGTCGCCGGAATCCAGCAGTGCCAGCCAACGGGCAGCGGCACGCACGGCCTCGCGGGTTTCGGCGCTAGGTTGGGTCATTGCAGATCGGCCAACAGGCAATGCTCGTAAGCCTGCGCCATGTAACGTTTGACCGAGCGCTCGCACACACCCAGCCGCTTGCCGATTTCGGCATAGCCCAGGCCTTCCAGCTGGCTCCAGAGAAACGCCCTGCGCACCGGCGGCTTCAGGCCGTCGAGCAGTTCATCCAGTGCTTGCAGGGTTTCCAGCACGATCCAGCGCTGCTCGGGCGACGGTACATGCTGTTCAGGCAACTGCGCCAAGGCATCCATGTAGGCCTGCTCCAGGCTGCGACGCTGGTGGAAGTTGCTGAGCAGGCGCTTGCCCACGGTAAGCAGGTAGGCGCGTGGCTCGCGGATGTCTGCCAGCGGCTGAGCACTGGCCAGCACCCGCAGGAACGTATCCTGGCTGAGGTCGGCGGCATCCCAGGCATTGCCCATGCGCCGGCGCAGCCAGCTTTCCAGCCAGCTGCGATGCTCCCGGTACAGGGCAGGCAGGCTAGGCTCTTGTGGCGGCGCGGCGTCGATCATGGGAAGGCCCTGCGGCGGCGTAAATAGGATTAATTCTAATTTACATCGCGCCGCAGTTCCAAGTGCTTTGTTGCCGGTCAGGCGATGGCAGCGTCCACCAGCACCTGCGCTTCCTGCACCAGGCGCTGCAGGTGGGCCTCGTCGATGAAGCTTTCGGCGTAGATCTTGTAGATGTCTTCGGTGCCTGACGGGCGTGCGGCGAACCAACCGTTGGCAGTCATCACCTTCAGCCCGCCAATCGCCTGGCCATTACCCGGGGCGTGGCTGAGGATCTGCACGATCGGCTCACCGGCCAGCTCGGTGGATTTCACCTGCTCCGGTGCCAGCTTGCTCAGCAGCGCCTTCTGCCGCGCATCGGCCTTGGCCTCGACGCGGGTGGCATACGGTTTGCCCAGTGCCTCGGTCAGGTCGGCATAGGCCTGGCTCGGGTTGCGCCCGGTACGGGCGGTCATCTCGGCAGCCAGCAGCGCGGGGATCAGGCCGTCCTTGTCGGTGGCCCACACCGAGCCATCGCGGCGCAGGAACGATGCCCCTGCACTTTCTTCGCCACCAAAACCGAGTGTGCCGTCGAACAGGCCTTGGGCAAAGAACTTGAAGCCCACCGGCACTTCATACAGCTCGCGGCCCAAGCGCTGGGTAACCCGATCGATCAGGCCGCTGGACACCACGGTCTTGCCCACGGCGGCATCGCTGCGCCATTGCGGGCGATGGCGGTACAGGTAATCGATGGCCACGGCCAGGTAGTTGTTCGGCTGCAGCAGGCCATCGGCCGTGACGATGCCATGGCGATCGTGGTCCGGGTCGCAGGCGAACGCCACGTCGAAGCGGTCGCGCAGGCCGATCAGGCCCTGCATCGCATACGGCGAGGATGGGTCCATGCGGATCTGGCCATCCCAGTCGACGGTCATGAAGCGGAAGGTCGGGTCGACCTCGGTATTCACCACTTCCAGGTCGAGTTGGTAATGCTTGGCGATCGCCGACCAGTAACGCACCCCTGCCCCACCCAGGGGGTCTACGCCCAGGCGCAGCTTGGCAGCACGGATGACGTCGAAGTCGATGACGTTTTCCAGGTCGGCCACATAGTGGCTGACGTAGTCATGGCGCTGGGTGGTGGCCGCCTGCAGGGCCTGGGCATGGTCCATGCGCTTGACGCCGGCCAGGTTGGCCGCCAGCAAGTCGTTGGCCTTGGCTTCGATCCACTTGGTCACGTCGCTGTCGGCCGGGCCGCCATTGGGCGGGTTGTACTTGAAGCCACCGCTTTGCGGCGGGTTGTGCGACGGGGTGATGACGATGCCGTCGGCCAGGCCCTGGGTACGGCCACGGTTATGGCAGAGGATGGCGTGCGACACGGCCGGGGTTGGCGTGTATTCGTCATCCTTGGACAGCATGACCTGCACGCCGTTGGCGGCCAGCACTTCCAGGGCGCTGGCGGCGGCTGGGGCCGACAGGGCGTGAGTGTCGGCGCCGATGAACAGCGGGCCATCGATGCCTTTTTCCTGGCGGTACAGGCAGATCGCCTGGGTGATGGCCAGGACGTGGTACTCGTTGAAACTCAATTCAAGCGAAGTGCCACGGTGCCCCGAGGTGCCGAAGGCCACCCGCTGGGCCGCCACGGCGGCGTCTGGGCGGCCGGTGTAGTAGGCGGTGAGCAGCCGGGGAATATCGACCAGCACGCTGGCTGGTGCCGGCTTGCCTGCCAAAGGACTGAGCTTCATGCAAAAACCTCGAGTTCAACAGATGTTGGTGTTGGAACGTGCAGTGTACTGAGAGTTGCAAGGGTGTGCGATGGGCGCCAGCAAACAACACCGGCGTTGCCGCAGGCCACCCTGCCGCTGCCGGCCTGAAGCGCCCGGTGACCTGCCACCGGGTTGGCCACGACAGGCTAGAGTGATAGCCATATCGATCGAGAAAGAGGCTCCATGGCTTTCCACCGCCTGACCCGTACACACCCCCGCCTGAGCATCGCCGCCGTGGTCGGCCTGCTGGGCGGCTGGCTGATACCCGCTGGCGACAGCGTGCAGCATATCCTCGCTGGCTGGAACCTGGGGGTCTGGCTGTATCTGCTGCTGGTGCTGTCCCTGAGCTGCAGCGCCAACCCGGAGAAAGTCCGCCAGGTGGCCCGCATCGAAGATGAAAATGCCGGCCTGGTGCTGCTGACGGTGTGCATTGCCGCCATCGCCAGCCTGGCCGCAGTGACGCTGCAACTGGTGTCCAGCCGCGGCCTGCAGGGCAGCGCCCAGGCCCTGCACTACCTGTACACCGGCCTGACGGTGGCGGGGTCCTGGTTGATGATCGGTTGCATCTTCAGCCTGCACTATGCGCGGTTGTTCTACACCGGGCGGCAGCATGAACCCCCCCTGCGATTTGCCGATGGCGAACGCAACCCCGACTACTGGGACTTCCACTACTTCTCGTTCACCATCAGCGTGGCCGTGCAGACCTCCGACGTGGGGGTGGCCGGGCGTGGCTTGCGCCGGGTAGTGCTGGCGCATTCATTGGTGGGGTTCGTGTTCAACACGGCAATCCTGGGGTTCACCATCAACATCGCGGCCGGTTTGCTGGGTTGAGCACGCCGTTCGTCTGAAAGCCTGGGGCCAGGGCCGACAGTGCAACCCGCATAAAAGGTGCGCCGGGGCGTGCATCCAGCAGGCGAAAACGTTTGCCCCGAGGGCTTTGGCATTGCACCAGCGGGACCACAGGTGTGACCGTGGTCATGCAACAGTACATTTGTCATGTTCGCCGCTGAGAATCGCGCATTGCAGGTGCTATGTTTACTTACCCGGCGGCCGCATCGATGTGGCCACCCGCCCACTACGTCCAGGCACGGACCAGGAGGCTGGCATGAACAAGATGACGTTCCCCAACGCCTGCCAGGTGATGCGCTGGCATTTCCACCCGCTGGGCTTCGAGGCCAGCATGGATGCGCCACGCAGCATGGTCGCGCGGTTGTTCGACCGGGCCACCGGAGAAACCGTGCTGGCGATTGCCGGCATCCCGTGTGCGGCAATCATGGCCGCCGCCGATGTCGAACGCATCATCGAGGCCGTCGAGGCCGAGATGGATGCCTTCGCCCCCGCCTTTACCTTGCGCGACGCCGGTTAACCGGCTGCCAGGGCCCCCGGGCCCATCGCTTGCAGCTTGCTCAGAAATTGCTCGGCCGGTACGAGTTGCCCCAACAGGTAGCCCTGCAGCGAGTCACAGCCCAGGCGGGTCAGAAACGCCTGCTGCCGGTCAGTTTCTACCCCTTCGGCGACGATTCGCAGCCCCAGTGCCTGGCCTAGCGCGACAATCGCCGACACGATCGCGGCGTCATCGCTGTCCTGTTCCAGTTCACGCACAAAGCCGCGGTCGATCTTCAATTCGTTGGCGGGCAGGCGCTTGAGGTACATCAGGCTGGAATAACCGGTACCGAAATCATCAATCGACAGGTCCACGCCCATGTCGGACAAGCGCTGCAGCACTGTGAGGCTGGCATCGGCGTCATGCATGGCGGTGGTTTCGGTAATTTCCAGGGTCAGGCAGTTGGCTGGCAGGCCATTGTGCTGCAAGGCCTGGGCCACGCTGTCGACCAACCCGCAATGGCTGAACTGGATAGCCGACAGGTTGACCGCCATGCGCCACTGATGATGGCCTTGGTCCAGCCAGAGACGCATCTGCCGGCAGGCTTCGTTGAGCACCCATTCGCCAATCGGGATGATCAGGCCGGTTTTTTCTGCCAGCGCGATGAAGCGGTCAGGCATCAGCAACCCCTGCTGCGGGTGCTCCCAGCGCAACAAGGCTTCGGCACCGATGGGCTGGCAAGCCTGGGCGTCGAACTTGGGCTGGTAGTGCAAGCGGAACTGGCGCTGCGCCACGGCCTGGCGCAAGTCCTGCAGCAGCTGCAACTGCTGGCGGGCGTTGCTGTTCATCGACACGTCGAAGAACCTGTAGCCATTCTTGCCGGCGCTCTTGGCGTGGTACATGGCCGCGTCGGCATTGCGCAGCAGCTCGTGCTGGTCCTGGCCATTGCCCGGGTAGAGGACGATACCCAGGCTGGCCGACAGCTGCAGGTCGTGCTCGGCCACCCGGAATGGCCGTGACACCAGGTTGACCTGCTTGACCGCCACGTCCATGGCATCGTCGGGTTCCTGCAACTGCACCAGCAGCACGAACTCATCGCCACCGATCCGTGCCAGGGTGTCCTGGCTGTGCAGGTGGCCGCGCAGGCGGGCGGCCACGGCCTTGAGCAGCAGGTCGCCAATGTGGTGGCCAAACGCATCGTTGACCGGTTTGAAACCGTCCAGGTCGATAAACATCAGGGCAAAACAGCCGCCCTGCTCCGCCACCCTGGCAATCGCCTGCTCGATGCGGTCGGCCAGCAGGGTGCGGTTGGGCAGGTCTGTGAGGGTGTCGTGCAGGGCCAGCTGGGTCAGTTCCTGGTTGGCCAAGGTCAGCGAACGGGCCAGCTCTGCGGTGCGCACCTCCAGGCGCGCGTCCAGCACCGAGGTCAACAAGGCTACCGCCAACACTGACAAGGTGGTGATAAGCACCAGGTAGACCAGGCCATCGCCTTGCAGGCCACCGCCCGCCAGCGCCCCGCAGAAGCTGCCATCCGGGAAGTTCGCCGCTGCCATGCCGGTGTAGTGCATGCCCACGATGGCCAAGCCCATTACCACTGCTGCCAGGCCGCGAATCTGCCGCACATAGGGAGTGTGCGCACGCAGGCGGAAGGCGATCCACAATGCCGCCGCCGAGGCACCGACAGCGATCAGCAGCGAGGCGCCGAACAGTGTCGGGTCATAATCGATGCCTGGCAGCATGCGCATCGCCGCCATGCCGGTGTAGTGCATGCAGGCAATGCCTGCACCCATGATCAGCGCGCCAAACGCCAATTGCGGCCCTGGCAGGCTTGGCTGGCTGACCAGCCACAAGGCAAAGCCCGATGAAAGCACGGCGATCAACAGCGAGAACGCGGTCAGGCCCAGGTCATACCCCAGGTCGATGGGCAGACTGAAGGCGAGCATGCCCACGAAGTGCATGGACCAGACGCCCATCCCCATGGCCAGTGCGCCACCGAACATCCACAAGTGGGCAGCCCGGCCCTTGGCCGTGGCGATGCGGCCGGCCAGGTCAAGGGCGGTATAGGACGCCAGGATCGCCACGCACAGCGAAATCAACACCAGCGAAGAGGAGTAGCTACCGGTCAGCATGGGGGTTTCCAGCACTGGGACGGGAGTCCCGGAAAAAGCTGACGATTGTACTCAAGCTTTGGCGAAACGCACGGGGTTTTTGCGAATGGGAATGGATCCAAAAAAGCCCGTAGCGGGTTTGCCAACGGAGCCGATGCCGCGGCGGGTGGCACCGGCTTTGCGGGTGTTTGCGGCTAACCTTGCAAGGCGCGCGGGCGGTGGCTGCGTTCCTCGGCTTGCGGCGCCGTCGCCGCCTGCAGGTGGAAGTCGAAGGCCAGCTCGGCAAAGCGCCCACCCTGCACGCCACGGTCATGCGCTGCCGCGGCATCCTCGACAAAGCGCAGCTCGCCGATCAACCCGTCGCGGGTGGCATAGGCGAAGTCATCCCACAGGTACCGGTCGCCAGCAAAATTGATCTGGGTGGTCAGGTGCCGGTGCCCAGGTGCCGAAATGAAGAAGTGCACGTGCGCCGGGCGCTGGCCGTGACGACCGAGCTGGTCCAGGCACTCCTGGGTAGGCCCCTGTGGGTCGCAGCCGTAGCCCGACGGCACGATCGAGCGCGCCCGGTAGCGGCCCTCGGCATCGGTGACGATGCGGCGGC
Organism: Pseudomonas sp. MB-090624; assembly: GCF_003205245.1. Lineage (NCBI taxonomy): Bacteria > Pseudomonadati > Pseudomonadota > Gammaproteobacteria > Pseudomonadales > Pseudomonadaceae > Pseudomonas > Pseudomonas sp. MB-090624. Next base: position 25,723 of record NZ_QJRK01000025.1, read on the forward strand.
GCAGGTTGTACGCAGACTGGCTCGAATCGAAGTACGAGTACGTGCCTTGGGTGTTGGCGTGCCACAGGTCGACGGTCGCGCCCGCCAACGGCCGGCCGTCGGCAGCAAAGACCTGGCCGTGCAGGAACATCACCACCCCGGGGTCGGTGCCGTCATCCATGCGCGCCTCCCCTTCTGCCAGCGGGGCACCGGCAACGTACAGCGGCCCTTCGATGGTGCGCGGGGTGCCCCCGCCCAGGCCGGCCTCGGCATCCTTGGCATCCTGCAGCAAGTCGAGGAAGTGCTCGATGCCCAGGCCGGCGGCCAACAGTCCTGCCTCGTTACGGCCGCCCAAGCGGTTGAGGTAGTCGATGGCGTGCCAGAACTCATCCTCGCTGACCTCCAGGTCTTCGATCAGGCGTGCAGTGTCCTGCAGCACGCGGCGGATGATCTTCTTGAAACGCGGGTTGCCTTCGGCATGGTCCAGCCCGGCGACCTTGTCGAAGAACGCCTGGATGTCAGCAGTGTGGGAAATGTTCACGGTCATCGTACTCACCTCGTATTGTTCTTGTTCAGCAGCAATCAGCGGTCGTCGCTGTGGACCGACGAGGGGTGCCGGCACAAGCCGTCAATCTCGATGTCCATGTACGGGAACAGCGGCAACTGCATCAGGGTGTCGTGCAGGGCCTCGACGCTAGGCACATCGAACACGCTGTAGTTGGCGTAGTGCCCGGCAATGCGCCACAAGTGGCGCCAGGTGCCTTCGCGCTGCAGCCGCTGGGCCAACGCTTTTTCATCGGCCTTGAGCTGCGCAGCGGTGGCCGGGCTCATGTCGACCGGCAGTTTCACCGTCATCTTCACGTGGAACAGCATGCAGGTTTCTCCTTTCTTGCGTCAGCTTCAAAAGCTGGCAGGGCTTTGCCCAAGTGGGCTCCCCGCCGGGGTGTGCGCGTGCTCCTGTAGCCTGCAGCTCAGCGCCTGGCGAAGCGCGCCAGGCGCGTTTCGTCCAGGGTCAGCCCCAGCCCGGGGGTGCGCGCTATGTGCAAGTGGAAATCGCGATACTGCGGCGGCTCGTTGACGATTTCCTCGGTCAGCAACAATGGCCCGAACAATTCGGTACCCCAGGTCAGCTGGCGCAGGGTGAGGAAGGCATGGGCCGAGGCCAGCGTGCCTATCGAGCCTTCCAGCATGGTGCCGCCGTACAGGGCGATGCCGGCAGCCTCGGCGATCTGCGCGGTGCGCAGCACAGCGCGGGGGCCACCGTTCTTGGCGATTTTCAAGGCGAAGATGCTGGCGGCGCCGTCGGCAGCCAGGCTGAAGGCGTCTTCGACGCTTTCGATCGACTCATCGGCCATGATCGGGGCCGGGCTGCGCTGGTTCAGGCGCACCTGGCCAGCGCGGTTGATGCGCGAAATCGGCTGCTCGATCAGGTCGATGCCGTTGTCGCCCAGCACCTGGCATGCCCGCAGCGCCTGGGACTCGTCCCAGTACTGGTTGACGTCGACCCGCACGCTGGCGCTGTCGCCCAGTTCGCGCTTGATCGCCACCACATGCCTGAGGTCCTGGTCCACCGGGTTGGCACCGATCTTCAGCTTGAACACCCGGTGGCGGCGTATTTCCAGCATGTGCTGGGCTTCGGCGATATCACGCGCGGTGTCGCCGCTGGCCAGGGTCCAGGCCACCTCCAGGCTGTCGCGTACACGGCCACCCAGCAGTTCGCTGACCGGCAGGCCCAGGCGCTTGCCCTGGGCGTCGAGCAACGCGCTTTCGAGCCCGGACTTGGCAAAGGTGTTGCCTTTGGCCAATTTGTCCAGCTTGAGCATGGCCGCGTTGATGTTGTCTGCCGGCAGGCCGAGCAGCGCCGGGGCCAGGTATGCGTCGATGTTGGCCTTGATACCCTCGGGGCTTTCGTAGCCATAGGCCAGGCCGCCAATGGTGGTGGCCTCGCCCAGGCCTTCCACGCCATCGCTGCAGCGCACGCGCAATACCACCAGGGTCTGCTGCTGCAGGGTGTGCATCGCCAGCTTGTGCGGGCGAATGGTGGGCAGGTCGACGATGACTGCCTCGATACGTTCAATCAGCGCGCTTGTCATTGTTGCCAGGTCTCGTCAGGTCGGGCGGGCGAAGGCCAGCCCGAATGGTGCATGTGCTTGCTTGTGCGAAGATTGCGCGAGACCCTGCGCAGCGTCCAATATCATATGAATCTCTCACCATACCCTGGAGGTCTGATGGAGCTACGCCACCTGCGCTACTTCAAGGTCCTGGCAGAAACCTTGAACTTCACCCGCGCCGCTGAGCTGCTGCACATTGCCCAGCCACCGCTGAGCCGGCAGATCAGCCAGCTCGAAGACGAGCTCGGCACCCTGTTGGTCGCGCGCGAACGCCCGCTGCGGCTGACCGATGCAGGCCGTTTTTTCTATGAGCAAACCTGCACCGTGCTGCAGCAGTTGCAGAGCATCAACGACAACACCCGGCGTATCGGCCAGGGCCAGCGCCAGTGGCTGGGCATCGGTTTTGCCCCCTCCACCCTGTACACCGTGCTGCCCGACTTGATCCGCGAGCTGCGCCAGGACAGCGACCTGGAGCTGGGCCTGAGCGAAATGACCACGCTGCAGCAGGTGCAAGCCCTGAAAAGCGGGCGTATCGACATTGCCTTTGGCCGCATCCGCATCGACGACCCGGCCATTGAGCAGCAGGTATTGTGCGAGGACCCACTGGTAGCGGTGCTACCCAAGGGCCACCCGCTGTCTGGCAGCCCATTGAGCCTGGCGCAACTGGCGGCGGAGGCGTTCATCCTTTACCCGGCCAACCCCCGGCCCAGTTATGCCGACCATGTGCTGGCGCTGTTTGCCCAGCACGGCATGAGCATCCGGGTCAGCCAGTGGGCCAATGAGTTGCAGACAGCGATCGGCCTGGTGGCAGTAGGTGTCGGTATCACCCTGGTGCCGGCATCGGTGCAGCAGCAGCACCGCACCGACATTGAATACGTGGGCCTGCTGGACAGCAGCGCGGTCAGCCCGATCATTCTCAGCCGCCGCCAGGGGGATATCAGCCCGATGGTGCAGCGTTGCCTGGCCTTGCTCGCACGACAGGCTGGCTGAGCCCACTGCGTGCAGCCCGCCCCCGTATACCCATCGGTATATGGATGTTCCCTTTGATCTGTTTCATGCTCGGCCACGCGAATCGCGAAACGCCCGGGCAACAAACACTTCAACAAAGATCTTCGGGAGTCGAACATGGCGGGACGTCTAAACGGCAAGGTAGCGCTGATCACGGGTGGCGCGGGTGGCTGCGGGCTGGCCGCCTCGCAACTGTTCGCGGCAGAGGGGGCGCGGGTCGGCATTATCGACCTGCCCGGCAGCGACGGCGCAGCGGTTGCGCGACAACTGCGCGAAGCTGGCCACCAAGCGGTTTTCGCCGCAGCCGATGTGTCGGACGCACAGCAAGTCAAGGCCGCTGTCGCCACCGTGGAGGCAGCCTTCGGCCACATCACCGTATTGATGAACCACGCCGGCATCCTTTCGGCTGTCCCCTTCCTCGACACCAGCGAAGAAGAATGGGACCGGATCATGGCCGTGAACGTGAAAAGCATGTTCCTGGTCACCCGTGCGGTGCTGCCGGGCATGCTCGCAGCCGGCGGCGGCAGCATCGTGTGTACCTCCTCCATATCGGCCGTGGTCGGCACGCCGATGGAAGTCCTGTATTGCACCAGCAAGGGCGCCACCCATATGTTCGCCCGGGCCATTGCCGTGGAGTTCCGTGACCGCGGTATCCGCGCCAATGCCATTTGCCCGGGTTTCATTGCCACAGCCCACGGCCTGCGGGAAATCGACATGCTGCGCAAGCACGGTGTGGACGTCAGCGAACAGGCCATCGCGGCCGCCCAGGGGCGCCTGTGCCAACCCGCCGAGGTGGCCAGCGCCGCCTTGTTCCTGGCCAGTGACGACGCCAGTTTCGTCAACGGCGCGCACCTGTTCGCGGATAACGGCTACACCGCGGTCTGACCTCAAGCACGCCAAGCAGGAGAATGACGTGAGCACTTCCTCCAACAACATGCACATCAACGAATTCGGCCTGGACCACGCGCACTGGCGCAACTGGGCCGGTAACCAGTCCTGCATTCGCGCGGCACGCGGGGCGCCGGCCAGCGAAGACGAACTGTGCACGCTGGTCAACCAGGCCAGCCGCAACGGCATGAACGTTCGGGTGGCCGGTTCCGGGCATTCGTTCACCCCGGTAGCGCTGACCAATGGCCTGCACCTGACGCTGGCCAACATGAGCGGCGTACGCCATGTCGACCACGCCAGAAAGCGCGTCACCGCCGCTGCCGGCACCACCATCAATGCCTTCGGCAAGGCCCTGCGGGCGGCTGGCCTGTCGATGGTCAACCAGGGCGACATCGACAGCCAGTCGATTGCCGGGGCACTCACCACCGGTACTCACGGCACAGGCCTTACCCTGGGCAACCTGGCCTCGTCGATAGTGGGCATGAAGCTGGTGCAGCCCAACGGCGACATTCTCGTCGTCGATGAAAGCACCCCTGACCTGCTGCAGGCGGGCCGCGTTTCCCTGGGTGTACTGGGCATCGTCAGCGAACTGACCTTGCAGGTGACCGACAGCTTCAACCTGCACGAGCGCATTTGGCGCGAAGACTTCGAGAGCGTGATGGACAGGCACGACGAACTGGCGCGCAAGCATCGCCATTTCAGTTTCTTCTGGTGCCCCACCGAGCAGAGCCGGCACTGCTATTGCCTGCCCGACACCGCGGCCACCAGTAGCAGCGGGCGCACCACCGACGTGTGCGAAGTCAAGGTCATGGACATTACGGATCGCCCCGCCTGGGAAAGCGCATTCGAGAAGGTCGCGTACAGCTCGGATGTGTACCCGATCGAGTACCTGCCCAATTTCCATGAACTGGAGTACGCCGTGCCGCTGCGCCACAGCAAGGAAGCCCTGCGGGCAGTGCGCAAGCTGATGCTGGAAGACTTCCCGCAAGCCATCTACCCCATCGAGTACCGGTTCACGGCAGGTGACGGCGCCTGGATGAGCCCGTTCTTCGAACAGGACAGCGTGACCATTTCGGTTTCCGGCGAGCCGGGCACCGATTACTGGGACTACTTGCGCGCGGTGGACCAGATCCTGCGGTCGTATGGCGCCCGGCCGCATTGGGGCAAGTTGCATTTCCTGACGGGCGAGGATGTTAGCGCCATCTACCCGCGTGCCGAGGACTTCCGCAAGCTGCGCCGGCAGTTGGACCCGCAGGGCACCTACCTGAGCGAACACCTCAGCCCGCTGTTCAAATAAGCACCCCGCTCCTGGCGCACCTGGCAACGTGCCGGGGCGGGCTTGCACCGCGTACGGGCCGCGCAGCGGCCCACTGCCGGCAACGCGGTGCTATGCCTTGGCCAGATAATCGATGAACAGGCGAAACAGTTCGGCGTTGGTGGAAATGTCCAGCCGCTGGTAGATGTTGTGCTTGTGCACCTTCACCGTCCCCTCCGAGATATTCAACTGCCGGGCAATCGAGGCGTTGCTGTGCCCTTGCAGCAACAGCTTGGCGATCAAACGCTGGGTCTCGGTCAACTGCCCCTGCAGGATTTCCACGAAGGCATCCTCCAGCACGGCGCCTTCCGGCGATGCCCGCAGGCACTCGGCAAAGCGCAGCCGACAGTGCTGGCCAAACAGCGCGGCCAGCAATGGCGCCAGGTCCGCCAGCAGCGCCATTTCGGCCGCGCTGAAGTCCCCACTGCGCTGATGGCGCATCAGCGAATAGACCATGGCCACCTGGGGCTTCAGCGGCATGATGAACCCCACCTCTTCCACTGCCGTGCCGTAGCCGGAGGCCACGCAAGGGTGGATATCACGGGAGATGGCGAAACCTGAAGAGAAGAAGCAGTCAGGCGCCAGTTCACTCATGCGCCACAGCCCGGCTGGGTGCTCGTTGACGCAGGCCACATAAAACGGGTCCAGCAAGTAACCGCCGCGCACATAGGCGTTCAGGGTGCGCTCGCTGACGCTGTGGTTGTAGCCGTTATGCACCAGCACGGCCGGCTGGTTGAACTGGAACAGGTACGCGCAGCTCATGTCGAACGCCAGCTTGTCGCCTATCACCTTGTCCAGCGCCGGCCCGAAGTGTTCGCTGCCGATCGCTTCGATCAGCGCAGCCAGCCCGTTCGCTTCGTCTTTTGTCATTGTTCACCACGCTCTCATGCACCAAAGCCTCATGACCTTACCGCCTTGGCCAGCCAAAAGCACAAAATCCGGGGCGCCCTGGGCGCTCCGGATCAAATGCACGACGCTTTGCGCTCAGGACGGCTCGGGCGCCACCGCGAAGGCGCCTGCGGCGTCGTCCTGGCGCCCCATTTCCTGCGCCTTGGGCACGGCCAGCCAACTGGCCAGCAGCATGGCAATCAGGCCGCCACTGAGCTTGCCAATCATCAGCGGCAGGATCAGCGAGGGCTGGAAGTTTGCCGAGAAGGCCATGTGGTCGCCGAAGGTGAAGGCCGCGCACACCGAAAAGGCAATCACCAACACCTTGTCCTTGGGCGGCATCTCGCTGACCAGGCGGAACATGGCGAGGAAATTGGCCGAAGCCGCCAGCACACCCGCAGCCCCGACCCCAGACATGCCGAAGCGCGATGCCACGCGCTCGATCGGCCGCGCCAGAAAGCGCTTGAGCAAATGCACCATGGGGAATGCCCCGCACAGCATCAGGCCGACGTAGCCGGCAATCTCCAGGGCGCGGAACTGGTCATCGGCATCGGCGATGATCGGCGCGAAGCCCCAACTGCCGAATACATGGCTGAACAGCCCGGTGAAGTACTGCACGATCGACGCCACCAGTACCAGCACCACCGCGATGTACATGAACTGCCCGAGCTTGAGGAACAGGTACACCATCAGTGCCGGGCAGTAACGCAGCGCCGCCGCCAGGGCAATGCAGAACAGGATCAAGGGCATCAGGTTGCGCAGCAGCATCGCCCAGGAAAAATGCAAGGCCTGGGTGGCGGCACCGGTGGTTGCGATATCCGGGCGCACCCCCAGGTCCAGTCCCTGCATGGCCATGGCGATGATCATGATGCTCAAGGGAATGGCCAGCAGCCCAGCCATGATGCCCAGTGCCATGTACTTGTGATCGACCTTGCGCAGCATGGCCAACCCGACCGGGATGACGAAAATGATCGTCGAACCACTCTGGAACCCGGTGATCAGGCCGAGGATCCAGCCTTCCGGGCTTTGCGCCAAAGCCTTGGCCAACTGGTAGCCGCCCATGTCCGAGGCGATGAAGATAGGCCCCGCGGTGCCAGGGTCGGCGCCCATCAACTGGAACAGCGGCGCGATCACCTGGCTGATGCCGGCTGAAATGTACGGGATCGCGGCCATGATGCCAGCGACCGGGATGAAGATCGGGCCGATGCTGTGCAGCCCGGCGATGAACTCCTGGCCCAGCTCGCCTTCGGGGTTATAGATGGATGCCAATGCACCCAGTACCGCACACACCATGATCACGTAGATGACATAGGTACCGATGCTTTCCATTTGCCGCCTCATTTTTGGAGTTGTGGGGTTGGCAGGTCTGAAAGGTCACAGGGGCATCGTTGTTTTTATGCTGAGCAAGGCGTGCCCCGTCGAGCATTCAAGCTAAGCGGCGGGGGGTGGGCTGTCCATATACCGGGAGGTATATGCCCCTGCAAAAGAGAGTGCCGTGCCCGGTTCGAAATGCTTAATACCCGGTCATTTCCAGGTACCCACGGCCACCGGCACTGCCGCTCAAACGCACCGGCCCTTCCCAATACGGGAAGCGCGTCTGCATCCACGCCTGCGGCTGAACAGCATCGACCTGCACATCCACCCCGTGCTCAGGCACCTGCACCCGCCATCGGGTCGGCAGCTGCTTGCCATTGCCCTGTGGGGCCCAGGCCAGCGGCTGCAAGCGGATCTGTGCCGGCAGCAGCGCTAGCCCCTGGCCCTGCGGGTCGATCCAGGTGCCGGCGCGATACGCCTCCCCGTGCGCTTCGCGCACCTGGAACAGCATCAGCTTGGCGCCGCTGTCCAGGTGCAGCGAGAACCAGTCCCAGCCCGTTTGCCCGGCAGCCAGCGGCTGGCTGCTCCATTCCCGGTCCAGCCAGGCCTGGCCAGTCACCGCGATGCACAGGCCGTCGCGCTCGACCTCGCCGCGCACCCGGTAGAACGGCTGGCTGTAGTAGTAAGAAGCCTGGCCCTTGCCCGACTTTTCGCTGTAGCCCTGCTGGCCGTGCAGCACCAGAGGCCGCTCGCTGCGCAACTGCAGGTCGTAGCGAAAACCTTTGCCAGCGGCCGTCATGCGCAGGTTGTCGATACCGCCCGGCCCCTGCAGCGACCAATCGTCGATCCACGCCCGAAACGGCTGGGCCTGCACACCCGCCTGGCCAATCCCGCCACGGGCCAGGGTTTCAGCTGACCGATGGCCGCCGGGGCCGGTCAACGCGGCGTGGCCCATCCACAGGTTCGGGCTCTGCCAATCGCCGGTCTCCGGGCCGGGGCGCAGGGCCGAGCGGAACAGCGTCCACTGCGCGCCCCAGTCACGCCCTTGGGTGTCTTTGAGGTTGGCGGTGACGTACCACCACTCGATGCGGAAACCATCGTGGGCCGCATGGTCCCGTGGGAATTCCAGGCGATGGCCGCGGGTGACCTGGCTGAACCCGCCTGCCGGCTGGCCGAGGCCGGCATAGCTTTGCGGTGCCGGCTGATCACAGCCGCACAACAGGCTGCAGAGCAACAGCCAGGCTTTACGTTTCATCGGCAAACGGCCTCAACAGTTCGCGCGGCTGACGCCGGGCCAGTTGCCAGAGTGGCCAGGCGCTGGCCAACAGGCTGGTGAGCAGGCCCAGCAGGGCCAGTTGCAGCAACTGGGCGGGGAACACATGCAGCGGCAAACGCCAGCCGAATGCCTGAACATTCACCACCGCGACCAGGCACCAGGCCAGCAACAGGCCCAACGGCAGCGCCAACAGCACGGTGAGGCTGCTGAGCAGCAGTGCCTGGCCAAGGCTCAGCCACACCAGTTGGGTACGTTGTACCCCCAGGGCCCATAGCGGCGCCAGCTGGCGCAGACGGGATTGGCCCAAGGTCAGCAGGTTGATGAACAGCGCCACACCGGCCACGCCCAGGGTCAGGCTGTTGAGCGCGGCGGTGGCGGCGAAGGTGCGGTTGAATACCTCGGTCGACCACCGCTTCAACTGCGCCTGCTGCACGACCCGACTGTCGTCGAGGTGAAAGCGTTGTTGCAACGCGGTTTTCAAGGCGGCCCCCTGGGGGTCGAGCAGGTCGACGCTCAAGCCCGTCAACGCAGCATCCGGCCAATGCGCGCGCAGCGATTGGGCATTCACCAGCATTTGGCCCTTGGGGTTGCCATAGTCGGCGTACAGGCCAACGACGAGCAAGCCGCGAGACGGGTCCGTGGGCAGCTTCAGGTGGTCCCCCAGGTGCAAACGCAACCGCCGCGCCAGCTGCTCACTGAGCATCACGGCCTGCCCCTGGGCCAATAGCTGCCAGGCCTGCGGCTGCTGTTCCAGCAACGGCCACCGGCTGTGATAAACGGGGTGGTCGACAATGCCCTGCACCTGGACCGGCCAGCCTTGCACCTGCGTTTCGACGCGCCAGCCAGGCAGAACCACCCGCACGGCAGGTTGCTGCCCCAGCCACTGGGCTATCTGCAGGCCTTGCGCGGTATCGCTTGGGCTCACGTACAGGTCGGCGGACAAGCGCTGGTCCAGCCAGCCGACAAAGGTCTTGCGAAAGCCCTCGGTCATGCTGCCCACGCCCACGCTGGCGGCCAGCGCCAGCAGCAACGCCATCAGCGCCAGGCTCAAGGCAGGCAACTGCTGGCGGCTGTCGGCAACGAACCACTGGGCCAACGGCCGCTGACAACGGCGCGCCAACCAGGCCAGCACCCTGTCGAGCGAGGCTGGCAACGCTAAAGCCGCCCCCAGCAACAGCGCCGCCAGCATACCGAAGGCGCTGGGCAGGCTGTCACCGAACACCCCACAAGCTGACGCCAGCACCAGCAACAGGCCCGCCACCCAAGCCTGACGCCTCAGCCACGGCCCCTGTGCCAGGCGCCATGCTTGCGGCTGCGCCAACGCCAGCAAGGGTAAGCGTGCGGCGCGCAGGATGCTGCCCAGCCCGGCCAGCAGTGCACCGATTACGCTCACCAGCACGCCCCACAACCACCACTGCGCAGGCAGGTTCAACGTGCCTGCGACCTGCGCGCCATACAGCCCGCGCAGGCTGGCGGCGACATCGGGCAGCAACCAGGCCGCCAGCGCATAGCCACTGGCAACCCCGGCCAGCCCGCCGAGCACTGCGAACAGCCCCAGCTCCAGCCCCAGGGCACACAGCAGGGTAGCCAGGCTGACACCACAGGCGCGCAGGTTGCGAATCAGCCCGCGCCGCTGTTCCAATGCCAGGCCAATCGCGGCATGGGCAATGAACAGGCCGACGACGAAGGCCAACAGGCCTAGCGCAGTGAGGTTGAGGTGGAAGCTGTCGGTCAGGCGCTGCAAACCGCCATCATCCTGCCGGGGTTGCACGACAAGGTCAGCCGCAATGTCGGCAGGCAAAGGCCCCGGGCTTGCCGCTACCAGCAGGCGTGACAACTGCCGCGGTGCCTGCAGCAAGGCCTGCGCGTGGCCGATATCGACCACGATCACCCCGGGGGCCAGCTCGGCTTGCACCAGCAACGGTGGCAGCGGTTGCCCATCGCGGTCGTGGGCCACCTGCCCTGCGGTCATGTTCAACAGGCGCAAGGTGTCTGGCCCGACCCAGGCCTGCCCGGGCACGCCGATGAACGCCTGCAGGTCGAACGCCTGGGGCTGCACCCCGGCGATACTGCTGGCCGCCGGCAGGCTCAATGGCTCGATGCCGATCAGGCGCACACTGCGCCCGGGCTCGCCTGGCAGGCGCAGGCGCCCCTCCAGCACCGGCGACACCGCCCAACCCAGCCTGCGCAGTTGCACGTACAGCGCCTGGTCAAAGCGTTCGCCGTGGCGTGGCAGCAGTTGCGTCTGCAGTGGCCCGGCCAGTACCGCACTGGCCCTGGCGTAGTCGCTGCGTGCCTGGCTGTTCAAGGCCTGCACCCCGGTCCATAGCGCCGTGGCCAGCCACAGCCCGGTGAAGATGCTGAAAAACTGCACGCGGTGGCGCCGCCAGTGGCTGAGCAAAGCCAACAGGGCCAGCGACAGCAGCCTCATGCGCCCTGCCCGCTGCGCACACGGCCACCCTGCAGGTAGCAACGTTGCTGCAGCCGCGCCGCCAGCCGGGGGCTGTGGGTGACCATCAGCAGGCCACTGCCAGCCTCGCTGACCAGTTGCAGCAACAGGCTCAGCACTTCGTCGCTGGTGGCTTCGTCAAGGCTGCCGGTGGGTTCGTCAGCCAATAACCAGGCCGGGCGCCCAGCCAATGCGCGGCCGATGGCCACGCGTTGCTGCTGGCCGCCCGACAGTTGTTCAGGGTAACGCCCGAGCAGGTCAGCCAGGCCCAGGCGTTGAGCCAGGTGGGCGCCCCATTCGGGGTCGTGCCGGTTGGCCAGCCGGGCCTGGAATGCCAGGTTGCTGCCCACGTCCAGGCTGCTGATCAGGTTGTACTGCTGGAACACCAGGCCAATCTCCTGTCGCCGCCACAGTGCCAGGGACGCCTCCGAGCGGCTGTCCAGGGCACTGCCGTCAATCAGGATGCGCCCGCTGTCGGCACGGTCCAGGCCGGCCACCAGGTGCAGCAAGGTGCTCTTGCCACTGCCAGACTCGCCCATCAAGGCCAGGCTGCTGCCGCGCGGCAGGCACAGGTCGACGCCCTGCAACACCGGCAACGGCCCTTGGGGGGTGGCAAATGATTTGTGCAGGTTTTCGATGGCCAGCATCGGGGGGGGGGCCTTGGGGTATCGGGTGACTATCCAGTAATAGCAGGTCACGGACACATAGGAGAGACGCGCCCATCAATGGATCCACAGGCGATTCGATAATCGCACAAATAGCACTACTAATTGCGTAAATGCAGATTGACCACGGACGGGCATATGGCTCTAATGGATCCATTAAACAAAAACAAAACCTGGAGAGCCTTCATGTACCCGAAAAACACCTGGTACGTTGCCTGCACCCCCGACGAAATTGCCGACAAGCCCTTGGGCCGACAGATCTGCGGCGAAAAAATCGTCTTTTACCGTGGCCAGCAGAACCGTGTAGCCGCTGTCGAGGACTTCTGCCCGCACCGAGGCGCGCCGTTATCCCTGGGCTACGTGGAGGACGGCAATCTGGTCTGCGGCTATCACGGCCTGGTCATGGGCTGCGACGGCAAGACGGTGTCGATGCCTGGCCAGCGGGTTCGCGGCTTTCCATGCAACAAGGCGTTTGCCGTTGTGGAGCGCCATGGTTTCATCTGGGTCTGGCCTGGCGACCAGGCGCAAGCCGACCCAGCGCTTATCCCGCACCTGGAATGGGCAGACAATGAAGAGTGGGCCTACGGCGGAGGGCTGTTCCACATTGGCTGCGACTATCGCCTGATGATCGACAACCTCATGGACCTGACCCACGAAACCTACGTGCATGCCTCCAGCATCGGCCAGAAGGAAATCGACGAAGCCCCGCCCGTCACCACCGTCACCGGCGACGAGGTGGTCACCGCCCGGCACATGGAAAACATCATGGCCCCGCCCTTCTGGCGCATGGCCCTGCGCGGCAACGGCCTGGCCGACGATGTGCCGGTGGACCGCTGGCAGATCTGCCGCTTCACCCCACCCAGTCACGTCCTGATCGAAGTGGGTGTGGCACATGCCGGCAAGGGTGGCTACCACGCTGCAGCGCAGCACAAGGCCGCGAGCATCGTGGTCGACTTCATCACCCCGGAAAGCGAGACCTCGATCTGGTACTTCTGGGGCATGGCGCGCAATTTTGCCGCGCACGACCAGAACCTGACCGCCGACATCCGCGAGGGCCAGGGCAAGATTTTCAGCGAGGACCTGGAAATGCTCGAGCGCCAGCAACAGAACCTGCTGGCCAACCCTGGGCGCAACCTGCTGAAGCTGAACATCGATGCCGGTGGCGTGCAATCGCGCAAGGTGCTGGAGCGGGTCATCGCCAAAGAGCGTGCAGCACAGCCGCAACTGATCGCCACCAGCGCCACCCCTGCCTGAGGAGCCACCGACATGATCGATGCCATCGTGGTATCCCGTAACGATGAAGCGCAGGGTATCTGCAGTTTCGAACTGGCCTCGGCAGATGGCAGCCTGCTGCCGGCATTCAGCGCCGGGGCCCACATTGACGTGCACCTGCCCGATGGCCTGGTGCGCCAGTATTCGCTGTGCAACCACCCGCAAGAGCGCCACCGCTACCTGATCGGCGTACTCCATGACCCGGCTTCGCGGGGCGGCTCACGCAGCCTGCACGAGCAGGTGCAGGTCGGCGCGCGGCTGCAGATCAGTGCACCGCGCAACCTGTTCCCGCTGGCCGATGGGGCGCGGCGCAGCCTGCTGTTTGCCGGCGGCATCGGCATTACCCCGATCCTGTGCATGGCCGAGCAGTTGGCCCACAGTGGCCACGATTTCGAGCTGCACTACTGCGCCCGCTCCAGTGAGCGTGCCGCATTCGTCGAGCGTATCCGCAACGCGCCCTTTGCCGACCGCTTGTTCGTGCATTTTGACCAGCAGCCGGAAACGGCGCTGGACGCTCGCCAGGTGCTGGGCAACCCGCAAGCTGACGTGCACCTGTATGTGTGCGGGCCGGGCGGGTTCATGCAGCATGTGCTGGGCAGCGCCAGGGAGCTGGGCTGGCAGGAGGCCAACCTGCACCGCGAATATTTTGCAGCCGCACCCGTGGACGCCAGCAACGACGGCAGCTTCTCGGTACAGGTCAACAGCACCGGCCAAGTGTTCGAGGTGCCAGCCGACCAGACCGTGGTACAGGTACTGGAGCAAAACGGCATCGAGATCGCCATGTCGTGCGAGCAAGGTATTTGCGGCACGTGCCTGACCCGCGTACTGCAGGGCACGCCAGACCACCGCGACCTGTTCCTGACCGAAGAGGAACAAGCCCTCAACGATCAGTTCACGCCTTGCTGCTCGCGCGCGAAAACACCGTTACTGGTGCTGGATATCTGAAGCGGCCAGCGCGCTGGGGAGGATCACCTGCATGCCGGTGCCCGAGGCGTTTGCGCCGAAGGTTTCGGCATAGCGCAAGGTTGCATTGGCATGCTCGCGCATGATCGCTTCGGCGCGGGCACCCTGGCGGTTGACCAGCGCATCGAACACGGCATGGTGCTGCATGTGGGCGAAGTTGAAGCGCCGGTATTCACGGGCCAGGTCGTGGCGGTCTATCGCCAGCGCCGTGACCGAGGCGAATGGCAGGTGGTCGTTGCGCGCCAGCGCCACGGCAATGGCCGGGTTGTGGCTGGCTTCGATGATCACTTGGTGAAAGCGCATGTTCAGATCGTGGTAGGCCTGCAGGTCTTCTTCGGTCACGAAGCCCTTGCCGAACAGCTGGTCGCCCTCTATCAGGCACTGCTGCAGTGCCGCACGAGCTGGCGCGGCCAAGCCGCGCTCGGCAGCCTGGCGGGCGGCCAGGCCTTCGAGCACACCGCGCACCTCGACTGCACCGGCAATGTCATCGGCGCTCACCGAACGCACTTGAAAGCCCCGGCCGCCGAAGCGGACCAGCAGGCCTTCCTGTTCGAGCGTGCGAAAGGCCATGCGCACCGGCATGCGTGAAACGCCGAACAGTTCGGCAGTGGGAACTTCCATCAGGCGCTCGCCGGCCGCCAGCTCGCCTGAGGCGATCATCTTGCGCAACGCGACCAGCACCATTTGACCGGGCTTGCTCATCCAGGCAACTTCCAGGGAAACGAGCCGGCATCTTAGCGCATGCCGGGCTCGAGTAGTCAGTGGCTCAGCGCATCGCTGGCCGCCACTGGGGCCGGCCTGGGTGCGCGCAGCAGTAGCAGGCACCCCGCCGCCAGCACGAACACACTGGCAAACACCCCATACAAGTGCAGCGGCTGCCAGCCGCCATCGAGCAGCACACCCGCCACGGTGGGCGACACAATGGCGCCCATACGCCCGATGCCGATGCCCCACCCCACGCCGGTGGCGCGCACCGATGGGTCGTAGACCACCGGCGACAAGGCATACAAGCCGGCCACGCAGCCGTTGGCGAACAGCCCGATCAACAGGCCCAGGGCCAATGCCGCGCTAGCCGAGGTGCCGTTGGCCACGAACAGCACCAGCAGCGCCGCAGTGGTCAGCATGAACAGCGCCAGCACGCGGGTAAGCGGCCAGCGCGAAGCCAGCCCGCCGATCAGCGCCGCGCCGAGGATGCCGCCCACGCTCAACAGAACACCGCCCGTAATGCCTTGCTGCGCGGACAGCCCGGCCGCCACCAGCAGCTTCGGGGTCCAGCTCATGACGAAGTAGAAACCGAACATGACCAGGAAGAACAGCAGCCAGATCACCAGCGTGGTCCGGCGCATGGCCGGCGCCAACAGTTGCCGGAAACCGCTGGCACTGCCCGGCACCCTGGCCGCAAGCGCTGGCAGCTGCGCCAGTGCCGGGTGGCCTAGCCTTGCCGCCAAGCGATTGACCCGCACCAGGGCGTTGGCGGGCCGGCGTGCCAGCAGAAAGTCCAGCGACTCCGGCAACCACAACCAGACCAGCGGTAACACGCAAACGGTGACGATACCGCCGAACAGAAACACCGACCGCCAACCCCACTGCCCCAGCAGCCACACCGCCAGCAAACCGCCCAGCGTTGCCCCCAGGGCATAGCCGGTGGACTGCAGGCTGACCGCCAGGCCGCGCCAGCGTTTGCTGGCATATTCGCTGGCAATGACGTTGCTGCTGGCCAGGATGCCGCCAATGCCCAGGCCCGTCAGCCCACGCAACAGGGCCAGTTGCATCGGGCTCTGGCTCAACGCCGAGAGCAGCATGCCGACCCCCGACAGCACCAGGCACAGCAGGATCAGCGGGCGCCGCCCGAAGCGGTCAGCCCAGGGTGCGATGAACAGCGAGCCCGCCGCCATGCCAAACAAGCCGGCACTGAGCAGCAAGCCCACCTGCGCCCCGTTGAGGTCCCACTCGGCAGACACCGAGGCAGCGGTAAAGGCCATGACCAGCACGTCGAAGCCGTCGATCATGTTGAGCAGGATGCATATGCCGATGGCCAGGCACTGAAAGCGCCCCATCGGGTCGTTGTCCAGGCGCTGCTTGAGGTTGTTACTCATAGCGCCACCTGCCGCTTTGCAGGTGGCACAACGGCAACGCACGCGCAGGCAAAGCGCAAGGAACCCTGACGGTTCCATACCCTGGAAAAGCCATTCATGACTGAACCCTTCTTGTAATTGTCGGCGCATCAGGCTGGAGGCCTCCAGCCGATGTCAGGCGCTAATCAAACAAATAATGGATCCACAAACAATCCATGGGGCTATCGCAAGCACGGCTGAGACCGGTGATGACAGTCTGATCAGCCAAAATTACAAAAATTTAAATGTTAATTATCAATACATTACATATTCATGATTCCCGTTAATTCGCGTTCGTTTATCGAACAGATTCAGTAAATGGATCCATATCGATCACGGCATTACCGCATAGGCCTGTCATCGCACCCGGCGCCATGAACAAATCTTCATATAGCGCCCCAGCGCCCTGACCATGCGGCGCACAGCGCAAGCCAGGCTACCGCCAGCCACCACCCGGCTTGAGGCTGCCGGGCGGGTTGCGTAGCATCCCCCGCCCGTTCGCGCGCCTGCACATCGGCGCGTAACCCGCACAAAAGAGCCCCGAATGCCGCAACCTATCCCCCTCAAGGACCACGAAAAGGAAAAGCACCTGGTCAACCGCCGGCTTCTGGCCTGCGCCGCCCTGGTCTTCAGCCTGTGTGCCGTGCTGGTGGGTCGGCTCTATGTGCTGCAGGTGCTGCAGCACGACCAGCAGAGTGCCGTGTCGGAAAACAACCGCGTGCATGTGCTGCCCATCGCCCCTGAGCGCGGGCTTATCTACGACCGCAACGGCGTGGTGCTGGCCGACAACAAGCCCAGCTTCGACCTGACCATCACCCGCGAGCGGACCGGCGGCAATTCGGCCAAGGTGCTCGACACCCTGACCCAGGTGCTGGGGCTGAACGAGGACGACCGCAAGCAGTTCGACAAGGACCTGCGCCGGGGCCGCAAGCCGTTCGAGCCGGTCACCCTGATAGTGGGGCTGAGCGAAGAGCAGATCGCCCTGGTGGCGGTCAACCAGTTCCGCCTGCCGGGCCTGGAGGTCGAACCACAGTTCATCCGCGAGTACCCGCTGGGCGCGCATTTCGCCCATTCGGTTGGCTACGTGGGGCGTATCAACGAGAAGGAGGCCAAAGTAGTCGACAGCACCGAATACCGGGGCACCCAGTCGATTGGCAAGACCGGCATCGAGCGCTTCTACGAAAGCCAGCTGCATGGCCATGTGGGCTATGAGGAAGTCGAGACCAACGCCCAGGGCCGGGTGATGCGCGTGCTCAACCACAAGGCCCCAACACCCGGGCAGGACATCGTGCTGACGCTGGACGCCCGCCTGCAAGTCGCTGCAGAAAAGGCCCTGGGCGACCGCCGTGGCTCGGTGGTGGTGCTGGACCCGGCCAATGGTGACGTGCTGGCCATGGTCAGCAACCCCAGCTTTGACCCCAACCTGTTCGTCAAGGGCATCAGCTTCAAGCAGTACGCACAATTGCGCGATTCGATCGACCGCCCACTGTTCAACCGCGTGCTGCGCGGCCTGTACGCGCCCGGCTCGACGGTGAAGCCGGAAGTGGCCATCGCCGGCCTCGACAGCGGCGTGATCACCCCCGGAAGCCGGGTGTTCGACCCGGGCTACTACGAGCTGCCCAACTACGCCCACAAGTACCGCAACTGGAACCGCAGCGGTGACGGCTGGGTAGACATGTACACAGCCATCATGCGCTCCAACGACACCTACTTCTACGACCTGGCGCACAAACTGGGCATTGATCGCCTGCACGACTACATGGCGGAGTTCGGCCTGGGCCAGAAGGTGTCGCTGGACATGTTCGAAGAGGCCGCCGGCCTGATGCCTTCTGCCCAATGGAAACGGGCCACCCGGCGCCAGGCCTGGTTCCCTGGCGAAACACTGATCCTTGGCATCGGCCAGGGCTACATGCAGGTCACCCCGTTGCAGCTGGCCCAGGCCACCAGCCTGCTGGCCAGCAAGGGCGTGTGGCACCGCCCGCACCTGGCCATGACCGTAGGCGGCGATGCACCGGTCGACCCCCACCCGATGCCCGACATCGTGCTGCATGACAAGCACGCCTGGGACCAGGTCAGCCAGGGCATGCAGATGGTCATGCACGACCCGCGGGGTATCGCCCGTGCGGCCGCGGCCGGCGCGCAGTACCGGATTGCCGGCAAAAGCGGCACCGCACAGGTGGTGGCGATCAAGCAGGGTGAACGCTACAACCGTGACAAGACACTGGAACGGCACCGCGACAATGCCCTGTTCGTCGGCTTTGCCCCGGCTGACCACCCGGCCGTGGTGGTGGCGGTGATGATCGAGAACGGCGAAGCCGGTGGCCGGGTGGCGGGGCCTGTGGTGCGTGAAGTGATGGACGCCTACCTGCTGGACGAACAGGGGCACCTGAAGCCCGAGTATGCGGGTGCCGTGCCACCGCGCACTACGCCGCATACCTGATGCTGCGCGGGCCTGCCGGCTGAGCGGGCCCGTGCTTCAAGCCCAGAGCAGCCCCGTGCCCTCAGTGCTGCCCACCGGTACGAGGCATCAGCTCGTAGGGGTGCTTCCACCCTGGCATGGCTTGGATGCGTGCCTTCCATGCCTCGATGTGGGTGAACTCGGCCAACGCCATACCGGTGTCCTCCGGCATGAACACATACCCCGCCAGCGACAGGTCGGCGATGGTCAACCGCCCGCCCACCATGAACGGGGCCTTCGCCAGATGGGCATCGACAATGCGGTACGCGGCGGTGGCACGCTCGCGCAAGAACTGCGTCACGTCGGTTTCGCCCGTGTTCTTCAGGCAGAACAGGAAACGCAGCGCCGCGTAATAGCTGGTGAACTTATGGTTGTCGAACAGCATCCAGCGCCAGATTTCGCGCTTTTCGTCCGCGTCGCGGGGGCCGAATTGCCCGGTCTGCTGCGCAAGGTACTCCAGAATCAGCGCAGACTGGGTCAAGGACTTGCCAGCGTGCTCCAGCACCGGCACCTCACCCTGTTCATTGACCTCATCGCGCCAGGCTTGCTCGCGGGTCTGGCCGTTGAAGAAATCGACGAACACCGGCTGCCAGTTCTGGCCAGTCAATTGCAGCATCAGAGCGGCCTTGTAGGCGTTGCCGGATTCGGCGAAGCAATGCAGCTTGTAGTCAGGCATGGGCGAACCTTGCGGTGGCTGTGATGAGCGAATGGCAGAGCAGACCACGCGCACGGCGAGGCGGTCAATGCCCGGTACCACCTGCGGGCATGCATTCTGCCAATGAACAACGGAACTACTTTCACACTGATGCTTTCTTAACCTCTGAGTGGTTTATTCCTTGGGCTTCACCCTTCTGGAGAACACGACATGCGCCACCTACTCATCGCACCTGCGCTGCTGCTCCTGCTGCCTGCCGGTGCCGCACTGGCCCGCGTCGATGCGGGCGACGTCGCCACCTCGGCCGGTGTTTCCGCTTCGCTGTATTCCACCTTCAAAGATGACAAACGGATCATTCCTGCCCGCGACGAGCTTTCGGCGTTCGTTGCCAGTGGGGGTGCAATCCGCGGCGCTTATGTCGAAGCCGCACTGGAACAGGCCCGCAAGGACCACCCAGGGCTCCAGGCCGACGACGAAGAGCTGGCCAGGGCCATTCTATCGCAGGATGACCGCATCGCTGATCGTTGAATCAGACTTGCACCCGCCTCTGCGTGAATCTACCCACGCCGGGGCCGGTGCAGGTTTGGCTCACCCCCAACCATCCATACGCATGGTCGCCCTGACCAGGCGCTGGTCCTCCTGTTCGATCTCCCGCAAACTGTCGCGAATGCCATTGATGTGCTCGCGCGCCGCGCGCTGCGCCTGTTCGGGCAACTGCTCCATCACCGCGTGATACAAGCGTGCATGCTGGCGATCGATCTGGCGTTTCTGCGCCGGCCGGCAGTACAGGTTGTTGACCGACGCGAACACTGTGCTCAAAGTCAGATCGCTCAGCGATTGCAGGGTGTGTACCAGCACCGGGTTGTGCGAGGCCTCGCTGACCGACCGATGGAACGCGTGGTCGCGGCGGGCATGCTCACGGGCATCGATGGCCTCGGCGGCCTGGTGTGCCGCCAGCATGTCCTCATAACGGCGGCGGATCAGCAAGCGGTCCACGTCGGTGGCGCGCAAAGCTGCCAGCCGGGCAGATTCGGCCTCCAGCAAGGCGCGCACTTCCAGCAAGTCGAACAATGTGCGCGGCTGTGAGCTGAACAGATGCATCAACGGCGTATGGCCCGCCTGCCCGGTGAGGTCGGCGACAAAGGAGCCGCGGCCGTGCTCGGTGTCGATGATGCCGCGCCCGCGCAGCACCCGCAGCCCCTCACGCAGTGCAGAGCGCGAACACCCCAGCTTCTCGACAAGCCGCCGCTCCGAAGGCAATGCCTGGCCCACCTTGAGCACGCCTTCGACAATCAGCCGCTCGACCCGCTCGGCCACCTGGTCGGCCACCTTCGCCCTGCCCTCGTTCGCCATTGCGCACCCTCCTGCTGGTAGGACCACTTGCACACCCGCCTGCAATCTAGCCAAGCCACGCCACCAACGGCCAGTACCCAGCCGAAAAACTGGTAGGACCAGTGGCGAGCCCACTCGACCCAGACTAGCACCGCGCGCAGGCTGCAAGCGTGACCGCTTTGCCAACAACAATAAAAACCGTTGCCGAGTGAGCCAATGACCATTCTCTACGACGAACGCGTCGATGGTGCGCTGCCCAGCAGTGACCGCGAGGCGCTGTTGCAGGCATTGCAGGCTGCCCTGCCCGACCTGCACGTTTTGCACCGCGAAGAAGACCTCAAGCCCTACGAGTGCGACGGCCTGTCGGCCTACTGCACCGTACCGTTGCTGGTCGCTCTGCCCGAACGCCTGGAACAGGTGCAGGCGCTGCTCAAGCTGTGCCATCAACGCGGCGTACCGGTGGTGGCGCGCGGCGCCGGTACCGGCCTGTCCGGTGGCGCCCTGCCACTGGCCAAGGGCATTCTGCTGGTCATGGCGCGCTTCAACCGCATCCTGGAGGTCAACCCGCAGGGTCGCTTCGCCCGGGTGCAGCCCGGGGTACGCAACCTGGCCATTTCCCAGGCTGCAGCCCCCCATGGCCTGTACTACGCACCTGACCCCTCTTCGCAAATAGCCTGCTCCATCGGCGGCAACGTGGCTGAAAACGCCGGCGGCGTGCACTGTTTGAAGTACGGCCTGACCGTGCACAACCTGCTCAAGGTCGAAATACTCACCGTCGAGGGTGAACGCCTGACCCTTGGCAGCGATGCCCTCGACTGCCCTGGCTTCGACCTGCTGGCGTTGTTCACCGGTTCCGAAGGCATGCTCGGCATCGTCACCGAAGTGACCGTCAAGCTGCTGCCCAAGCCGCAAGTCGCACGGGTGCTGCTGGCGAGCTTCGACAGTGTCGAGGATGCCGGCCGCGCCGTGGCCCAGATCATTGCTGCCGGCATCATCCCCGGCGGCCTGGAGATGATGGACAACCTGGCGATCCGCGCCGCCGAGGACTTCATTCACGCGGGCTACCCGGTGGAGGCGGCGGCCATCCTGCTGTGCGAGCTGGACGGTGTCGAGGCCGATGTGCACGCTGACTGCGAACGGGTCGCCGCCGTGCTGGCGCAAGCCGGCGCCCGCGACGTGCGGCTGGCCTGCGACGAGGCCGAGCGGGTGCGTTTCTGGGCCGGGCGCAAGAACGCCTTCCCGGCCGTGGGGCGCATTTCACCCGACTACTACTGCATGGACGGCACCATCCCACGCCGCGAGCTGCCGCGCGTGCTGAAAGGCATCAGCGACTTATCCAGCGAATACGGCCTGCGCGTGGCCAATGTGTTCCATGCCGGCGACGGCAACATGCACCCGCTGATCCTGTTCGATGCCAACCTGCCGGGTGAACTGGAGCGCGCCGAGGCCATCGGCGGCAAGATTCTCGAACTGTGCGTGGCCGTGGGCGGCAGCATCACGGGTGAACACGGGGTCGGCCGGGAAAAGATCAACCAGATGTGCGCACAGTTCAACAGCGACGAAATCACCTTGTTCCATGCGGTCAAGGCTGCGTTCGACCCACAAGGCCTGCTCAACCCCGGCAAGAACATCCCCACCTTGCACCGCTGCGCCGAATTCGGCGCGTTGCACGTGCACCACGGGCAACTGCCTTTTCCCGAGCTGGAGCGTTTCTGATGAGCATGGACCACGACGACAGCCAGGCCCTGCTCGAACAGGTAAACCAGGCGCTGAACCAAGGGACGGCACTGCGCATTCAGGGTAGCGGCAGCAAGGCCATGCTCGGCAACCCGGTGGTGGCTGAGGTGCTGGACACCCGCCGCCACCGGGGCATCGTCAGCTATGACCCGACCGAACTGGTACTGACCGCCCGCGCTGGCACGCCGCTGCGCGAAATCGAGGCAGCGCTGCACCAGGCCGGCCAGATGCTGCCGTGCGAACCGCCCCACCTGGGGCCTGATGCGACGTTGGGTGGCATGGTCGCGGCCGGGTTGTCCGGCCCCAGGCGGCCTTGGGCGGGGTCGGTGCGCGATTACGTACTGGGTACACGCGTGGTTACCGGCCACGGCAAGCTGCTGCGCTTTGGCGGCGAGGTCATGAAGAATGTCGCTGGCTACGATGTGTCGCGCCTGATGGCGGGCAGCTTCGGTTGCCTGGGGTTGTTGACCGAGGTGTCGCTGAAGGTGCTGCCACGCCCGCGCCAGTGCCTGAGCCTGCGGCTGCCGATGGGCCGCCACGAGGCGTTGGCCGAACTGGCCGAATGGGGCCAGCAGCCGCTGCCGATCAGCGCCGCCTGCCACCACGGCGATGCCCTGTACCTGCGCCTGGAAGGCGGCGAGGGATCGGTGCAATCGGCGCGTCTGCGGCTGGGCGGTGAGGCGCTGGACAGCCAGTTCTGGAACGACCTGCGCGAACAGCGCATGGCCTTTTTCAACGGCCCCACCCCGCTGTGGCGGCTATCGGTACCCATTGCCTGCGGCGAGCTGGCATTGCCCGGCGAGCAATTGATCGACTGGGGCGGGGCCCAGCGCTGGCTCAAGTCTGACGCGGAGGCGCACAACATTCGCGAGGCCGTTGCCAGGGTGGGCGGCCACGCGACCGCCTACACCCCCGGTGCAGCCAGCAGCCCGCCACTGCCCGCTGCGCTGATGCGCTACCACCAGGCGCTCAAGCAACAGCTCGACCCCCAGGGGGTATTCAACCCCGGCCGCCTGTACCCGGACCTGTGAGGCCAGACCATGCAAACCAACCTCAGCGAGAGCGCCCGCCGCCTGCCCCGCGCCGACGAAGCCGAAAGCATCCTGCGCGCCTGTGTGCACTGTGGTTTCTGCACCGCCACCTGCCCCACCTACCAGTTGCTGGGTGACGAACTGGATGGCCCGCGCGGCCGCATTTACCTGATCAAGCAGATGCTCGAAGGCGAGCCGGTCAGCACCAGCACCCAACTGCACCTGGACCGTTGCCTGAGCTGCCGTAGCTGCGAGTCCACCTGCCCGTCCGGGGTGCGCTACCACGACCTGCTGGACATTGGCCGCGCCGTGGCCGAGCAGCAGGTGCCGCGACCACTTGGCCAGCGCCTGCTGCGCCAGGGCCTGCGCGCAGTGGTACCACGCCCGGCACTGTTCAAGGCGCTGACCCGCAGCGGCCAGGCCCTGCGAGCGCTGCTACCGACCACACTCAAGGGCAAGCTGCCGGCATCGGTGACACCGCCCGGCGAGCGCCCGGCGCCGCGCCATGCACGCCGGTTACTGATGCTCGAAGGCTGCGTGCAGGCGGCGTTCTCGCCCAATACCAACGCCGCTGCCACGCGCCTGCTCGACCGGCTGGGGATCAGTGTGCAGCCGATCCGCCAGGCCGGCTGCTGTGGCGCCGTGGACTACCACCTCAACGCCCAGGCGCAGGGCCTGCAGCGTGCAAGGCGCAACATCGACGCCTGGTGGCCCGCCATCGAGGCGGGTGCCGAAGCCATCGTGCAAACGGCCAGTGGCTGCGGCGCGTTCGTGCGCGACTACGGCCACCTGCTGGCACAAGACCGCCAGTACGCAGCCAAGGCGGCGCGCGTCAGCGCGCTGGCCCGCGACCTGGTGGAGGTGCTGGCTGCAGAGCCCGTCGAGCAGTTGGGCCTGTGCGCTGAACAGCGCCTGGCCTTTCACTGCCCATGCACCCTGCAACATGCCCTGAAACTGGGCGGGGCGGTGGAGGCTTTGCTGACCCGCCTGGGCTTCACCCTGACCGCCGTGCCCGATGGCCACCTGTGTTGCGGGTCGGCGGGCACCTATTCGCTGACCCAGCCGGACCTGGCCCTGCAACTGCGCGACAACCGCCTGAACGCGCTGGAAAGCGGCAAGCCGCACATCATCGCCACGGCCAACATCGGCTGCCAGACCCACCTCGGCGGTGCAGGGCGCACCCCCGTCAGGCACTGGGTGGAAATCGTCGAAGCCGCCTTGCGGCCGGAGAGCACCCATGCATAGCAAACCCGTGATCGGCCTGGCCGAGGTTACCCGTGTACTTGAGGCTGCACGCCAGCATGCCTTGGCCGAACAGTGGCCTGTGACCATCGTGGTGGTCGACGACGGCGGGCACCCCCTGGCCCTGCACCGCCTGGATGGTTGTGCGCCAGCCAGTGCCTACATTGCCATGGAAAAGGCCCGCACCTCGGCGCTGGGGCGCAAGGAAACCCGGGACTACGAAGACATGGTCAATCGCGGGCGCACCGCGTTCGTCACCGCACCGCTGCTGACCTGCCTGGAGGGCGGTGTACCGCTGCAGGTGCAGGGCCAGGTAGTGGGTGCCATTGGCGTGTCGGGGGTCAAGCCCGACCAGGACGCACAAGTGGCCAAGGCGGGCGCAGCAGCGTTGTGAAGGCTGCACAGACGGTTGCCACTCGGGCAGACTCAGAATTCCCCTACAAAATGTTCGGACGCGTCTTACTTGCCGCCTCAGCGTTGAGAAAACAAGATCGGCGCAGCATGACCAGCCAGGGGAAACGCCGCATGCACCCGTACGCACGCTCCATTGCCGAACTGCGCAGCAGCCTGCGCGAAATGCTCGCCCATGACATCAGCAACCCTGATGACGACCCGCACCTGTCGGGGGTGATGTTCTTCTGCGCTACAGACGAACAGACCCGTTTGCTGATCGAGCGCATCGAGCTGCTGGCCAGCGAGGTGCTTTTCGACCCGAACGGGCGCGCCATTGCCGAGCACATGCGCGCGGCGGCAATCGACGGCGTATGCATCAAACGCAACCGCAAGGCAGCCACAGACGAAACCCAGATACGCATTGCGCTGGCGGGCAAAGGCTACATCACCATCAGCACCGCCCGGCTCTGACAGCCGTAGCGCAAGGCGCGCGGCCCGGCGCACACGGCGCAGCCAATCCGCTATCCTGTGGGCACCCCCGCTCCGGACCGTTCCATGGAACTGCACATTCGCCTGGATGGCCGCAAAGGCCTCACCGACCAGCTTTACCAGCAATTGCGCGCTGGCATCGACAGTGGCCACCTGGCAGCGGGCACCCAGCTGCCACCCACCCGTCTGTTGGCCGAACAACTGGGTGTGTCGCGCAAGACGGTAGCCGAAGCCTACTCACGCCTGACCTATGACAACCTGCTCAGCGGTGTGGTGGGCCGTGGCACATTCGTCACGCCGCGCCAGCCGCTGCGCAGCAGCGAACCTGCCGCCATCACCCTGGCCGCCAGTGCATCGCTCGAACGCTGGCAAGCGCGCGCCACGGTGCTCAGCCAACGCCAGGCGCAGGCCCCTTCACGCTACGATTTCATCGGCGGCGTATCGAGCAAGGCCCAATTCCCCTTCGACCAGTGGCGCAGTTGCCTGAACTACGCCCTGCGGCGCAGCCAGCGCCACCCCGAACGGCATTTTACGGCCCAGGGTTTGCCTGAACTACGCCAGGCCATCGCCCACCACATCGCCTACACCCGTGGCGTGCACTGCAGCGCAGCCGACCTGCTGGTGTGCAACGGCGCCCAGCAGGCCCTGGACCTGATCGCCCGCGTGCTGGTCGAGCCAGGTTGCCAGGTGGCCATGGAAGACCCCGGTTACCCACCGGCACGGCAGCTGTTCCTGGCCCTGGGCGCGCAGCTGCAGTCGGTACCGGTCGACGACCAAGGCCTGTGCGTCGAGCACATCGCCGACGGCACCCGGCTGATCTACGTCACGCCGTCTCACCAGTTCCCGCTGGGCATGCCGATGAGCGAGGCGCGCCGGCACGCGCTGCTGGCGCGGGCTGCGCAGCTGGGGGCGCTGATCATCGAAGACGACTACGACTGTGAATTCCGCTACCACGGGCCCGCTGCGGATGCCTTGCAGCGCCTGGACCGACAGGGGCTGGTGGCCTACGTGGGCACGTTTTCCAAGACTCTTTTGCCTGAGCTGCGCCTGGGCTACGCCGTGCTGCCGCCTGCCGTACTGCAGGCCGCCTGTGTGGCCAAGCACCTCAGTGACTGGCACAGCCCGAGCTTGCTGCAGTGGGCCTTGGCGCGCTTTCTTGCCGAGGGCCACCTGCACAAGCACATTCGCCGTTGCCATGAGGTCTACAGCGCGCGCCGCGAACGCATGCTGGCGCGCCTGCAGGGCGACCTGGCCCCTTGGTTCAGCGCGGTTCCGGCCAGCGCCGGCTTTCATCTGAGCGCGATGGCCAGACCAGGGGTCGACGTGGAATTACTGGCCAACCTGGCGCGCAAGGTCGAGGTCGGCCTGTACCCACTGGCGCCGTTCTTCAGCGAAGCGCCTGCGCGGCAGGGCTTGCTGATGGGTTTTGGTGCCATTGAGCTGCTGGATATCGACCCCGCACTGGATCGTGTGCGCGACACCCTGCAGCACCTCAACTGACCGGTGCCGCCTTGCCGGTTGCCGGGCGGGCGATGGCGGCCGAGTAACCGCGCGGGTTGAAAAACGTGGTGACCCACAGCATGGCCAGCACGGTGACCGTCAACAGGGTCCACGACGCCTGGAAGTCACCACTGACATCCCGCAGCCAACCGGTGATGTAGGGCACGATCCCGGTAATGATGAAGCCGATGCCCTGCACAAATGCCGCCAGGCTGCCCGCCTCGGCTGGCGTTTGCAAATGCTCCAGGGTCAGCGTAAGGCACTGGCTGAAGCAAGCGCCCAGGCCGAAACCGATCAGCGCCACCCACAGCCCCGGGGCCACGGTGGGGGCCAGTAACAGGCCGAGAAAGCCGACCAGCTGGATTGCCAGCGCCAGCCACAAACCGGGGCGCCGGTCAGCATAGCGCCGCAGCAACAGCGGCAAACCGAGCGCGCCGGCCACCTGGAAAATGGTCATCAGGCCCACCAGGTCGGCGCCACCCTGGGCGCTGCCGCCGTGCTCGGTGTGGTAGGCCGGCAACCACGCCACCATGCTGGTGTAACCGCCATTGATCAAGCCGAAGTACAGGGCCAGCAACCAGGCCCGGCGCGTGCCGAACCAGTGCCCACCGGATGCCCCTGCCAGCTTCGCTGTGCCATGGCGTGGCCGCAGCACGGCCCAGGCCAGCAACGCCAGCACGGCCGGCACCGCCCACAGGCCCAGGCCAGCCTGCCAGTGGCCGAAGTGCGCACTGATGTGCGGGCCCAGCACTGCCGCCAGGCCACCGCCACTCATCAGCGCCGCCGAATACAGGCCCATTGCCGCCGCCAGGCGGCGGGGGAACCAGCGGTTCACCAGCCCCGGCATCATGCCCTGCACCACCGCTACGCCCAGGCCAGCGACCACCGCACTGGCGATCAGTGCCCAGGCACTGTCCAGTTGCAGGCGCCACAGGCAAGCCATGGCAATCGCCGCCAGGCCGCCCAGCATACCGCCGTGCTCGCTGAGCCAGCGCCGCAGCCACGGCTGCAGCAACGGCACCAGGCCCATGCAGAGCACCGGCAAAGCGGTCAGCAGGGCGGCCTGCTGGTAGCCCAGCCCGGTAGTGGCGCGCATGGGCTCGAGCAAGGGGCCGATACTGGTCAGGATGGGCCGCAGGTTCAGGGCCAACAAAATCACCAGCAACAGGTTCAGCGCAGGTCTCATGGTCGTTCATTTCTCTTCGTGCCAGATCGACCATTATCCCGGCTTGGCTGGCTGCGCAGAAATGAAGAGATTGGATGCCTGTCAGTGGCCAGCTGAATGGACATTGGCCTCCTGCGCAAGCGTGCAATTGGCTATCGGGGTGGCCAATCAACGGCGCTACAGTAGCGCCATCACCCCCCACATCCGCATTGGAGACAGCCATGCACAACCGTATCGAATGGGCCAAGCACGCGCCCGAAGCCTACAAAGCCATGGTCGGCCTGGAACAGGCGCTGGCCAGGTGCGGCCTGGAAAACTCGCTGCTGGAACTGGTGCGCCTGCGCGCCTCGCAGATCAACGGCTGCGCCTATTGCGTCAACCTGCATGCCAACGATGCGCGCAAGGCCGGTGAGACCGAGGCACGCCTGCAAACACTGTGCGTGTGGCAGGAAACCGCGTACTTCACCCCGCGTGAACGGGCAGCACTGGCCTGGCTCGAGAGCCTTACCCGCCTGCCTGAACGGGGTGCGCCGCAGGGCGAGTACGAAGCCCTGCTGCAGCACTTCGAGCCGGCCGAAGTGGTCAACCTGACCTTGGCGATCGCCACCATCAATGCCTGGAACCGCTTCGGGGTCGGCTTCGCCATGGTGCCGGCGGGCTGAGTGTTGGCGCGGTGGCACCCGCGCAAGGGTCGGCACTGGCCAAGATCAGCGCCCGGCCAACCGCGCGCGGTAGCTACCGGGGCTCTGCCCGGTCCATTTCTTGAACGCCCGGTGGAACGCGCTGGGCTCCTGAAAGCCGGCCTGCTCGGCGACCTCGGCAATGCTCAGCACGCCTTCGCGCAAGCGCTCGAAAGCCATCGCCCGGCGTACCTCGTCCTTGATCTGCTGGTAGGAGCGCCCCTCGCGCTCCAACTGCCGGCGGAAGGTGCTGGCACTGATACCCTGCTGCTGTGCCAGCGACGCCAACGTGGGCCACTGCCCATAGCCACGCGCCCGTAAATGCCGGTACACCTCGGCCACCAGGCCGTTCTGGTTGCGAAAGCGAATGACCAGCCCCTGC
Organism: Pseudomonas sp. MB-090624; assembly: GCF_003205245.1. NCBI lineage: Bacteria > Pseudomonadati > Pseudomonadota > Gammaproteobacteria > Pseudomonadales > Pseudomonadaceae > Pseudomonas > Pseudomonas sp. MB-090624. The sequence goes on from NZ_QJRK01000025.1 coordinate 55,029, forward strand.
GGCGCGCTGCGCAGGAAGGTTTTCAGCGCCGCCACGTCCTGGACCACCGGCCGGCGCAGGCAGGCACTGTCGAACTCCACCTCGGTACGCCCGCTGCCCAGGCGCAGGTCCGGCCCCCACAACAGCAGGTCATCCTCCTGGGCTGGGCGGGCCACTGCCAGTTCGGTCCGGTCAATCGCCACCCTGCGCCCGCCCAGCCAGCACAGCAGGCCGACCATCAGCACCAGGTAGGTTTCCTCGGCGTATACCCGGGTCAACGGGTCGGCGATACTCGACTGCACGCTGATCAGCGCCCGGCTACCGCGCACGGTCAGGCTGCCGCGCAGATCGTGCAGGAACAGGCCAAAGCCTGCCAGGCACTGGCGTAGAGCCTTTTCCAGGTTGGGTTCCAGGATCAGGCCCCGACAGATCAGGGCGAAACTGCCCAACGGCATGCCATGGCTGTCGAGGCGGAAGAACTCATCGTCCAGGCGCCGGATCATTGCCAGCCATAGCTCGGCGAAGGCCCGGGCCGGCACCCGCGCCTGCGGTTGGTCGAGCAGGTGCGGGTCGATGCCCACCGCACGCAAATGCGCGTCACGCTCGGCGGGGCAATCGCGCAGGGCATGCAGCATGGCGTTGAGGAAGTACACGGCGACCGAATCGCTATCGCGCATGGCGGTGTTCGCTGTCTATGCTGAGTGGCAAAAAGTGCCAGGTTGTTTGAACAGTTCCGGCATAGGCTGCAACAGAGCCTTTGCCTAGACTCGGACCCACTTCGGGACCTCGCCGGCCATTCTCGCAGAGCCTGGCCCAGTCCCGCCATGCCTATGCAATCGGAGCCTCTATGAGCAGCGCAGAAATCTACGTCGTCAGTGCCGTCCGTTCAGCCATCGGTGGCTTTGGCGGCTCCCTCAAGGACCTGCCGCTGGCCGACCTGGCCAGCGCCATCACCCGCGCCGCCATCGAGCGCTCGGGGCTGGCCGCCGAACAGATCGGCCACGTGGTAATGGGCACGGTGATCCCTACCGAACCCCGTGATGCCTACCTGGCGCGGGTTGCGGCCATGAACGCCGGCATCCCCAAGGGAACGCCGGCGTTCAATGTCAACCGCCTGTGTGGCTCGGGCCTGCAGGCCATTGTTTCGGCGGCCCAAGGGCTGCTGCTGGGCGACACCGACGTGGCCATTGCCGCTGGCGCCGAGTCCATGAGCCGCGGCCCTTACCTGCTGCCACAGGCACGCTGGGGCGCGCGCATGGGTGACCTGCAAGGCATCGACTACACCGTCGGGGTACTGCACGACCCCTTCCAGCACTTCCACATGGGCATCACCGCCGAGAACGTCTCGGCCAGCCAGGGTATTACCCGCGAAATGCAGGACGAGCTGGCCCTGACCAGCCAGCGCCGGGCCGCTCGCGCCATTGCCGAGGGCCGCTTCACCAGCCAGATCGTGCCGTTGGAACTCAAAACCCGCAAAGGCAGCGTGCAGTTCAGTGTCGATGAACATGTGCGCGGTGAGGTCACGGCCGAGCAACTGGCCGGCATGAAGCCGGTGTTCAAGAAAGACGGCACCGTGACTGCCGGTAACGCCAGTGGCATCAACGACGGCGCCGCTGGTCTGGTGCTGGCCAGCGGTGACGCGGTGCGGCGCCTGGGCCTCAAGCCACTGGCCCGGCTGGTGGGCTACGCACACGCCGGGGTGGAACCCGAGTTGATGGGCCTGGGGCCGATCCCCGCCACCCGCAAGGTGCTGGAGAAGACCGGCCTGAAGGTGCAGGACCTGGATGTGATCGAGTCCAACGAAGCCTTCGCCGCCCAGGCTTGCGCGGTGGCCCGCGAACTGGGCTTCGACCCGGAAAAGGTCAACCCCAACGGTTCGGGCATTTCCCTGGGCCACCCGGTGGGTGCCACCGGCGCGATCATCGCCACCAAGGCCATCCATGAATTGCAGCGCATTCAGGGGCGCTACGCCCTGGCCACCATGTGCATAGGTGGCGGCCAAGGCATCGCCGTGGTCTTCGAGCGGGTTTGAGGAAACTGAAAGATGAACATTGAACAGATCGCCGTGATCGGCGCCGGCACCATGGGCAACGGCATCGCCCAAGTGTGTGCGGTGGCAGGCTACCAGGTGCTGCTGGTGGACGTGGCCGACGCCGCCCTGGAGCGCGGGGTGGCAACGCTAGGCAAGAACCTCGAGCGCCAGGTCAGCAAAGGGACCCTCGCCGCCGAGCAGGCAGCGGCAGCCAAAACCCGGATCCGCACCAGCACCGACTACGGCCAGCTGGCCACGATGCAGATGGTGATCGAAGCGGCCACCGAGAACCTGCAGCTCAAGCAACGCATCCTGCAGCAGGTGGCAAGCAACGTCGCCGCCGATTGCCTGATCGCGACCAATACCTCGTCGCTGTCGGTGACCCAGTTGGCCGCCAGCATCGAGCACCCCGAGCGCTTCATTGGCGTGCACTTCTTCAACCCGGTGCCGATGATGGCGCTGGTCGAGATCATTCGTGGCCTGCAGACCAGCGACGGTACCTACGCCCAGGCATTGCTGGTGACAGAGAAGCTGGGCAAGACCCCGATCACTGCTGGCAACCGGCCGGGCTTCGTGGTCAATCGCATCCTGGTGCCGATGATCAACGAAGCGATATTCGTACGCCAGGAAGGCCTGGCCAGCGCCGAGGACATCGACACCGGCATGCGCCTTGGCTGCAACCAGCCGATCGGCCCACTGGCGCTGGCCGACCTGATCGGCCTGGACACCTTGCTGGCGATCATGGAGGCCTTCCATGAGGGCTTCAACGACAGCAAGTACCGCCCTGCCCCGCTGCTCAAGGAGATGGTGGCGGCCGGCTGGCTGGGGCGCAAGAGCGGCCGCGGCTTCTTCACCTACTGAGGCCCAGGCGCCATGCCCCCGATCAATGCCGCGATGCGTTGTGCCAATTTCGAAGAGCGACGTGAACAGGCCATGGCGCTGTTTGCCGAAAAAGGCTTTGGCCAGGTCAGCATGCGCGAATTGGCCGCGCATGTCGGGCTGACGGCCGGCTCGCTGTACCACCACTTCCCCAGCAAGCAGGACCTGCTGTTCGACTTGATCGAGGAACTGTACGAGGAGTTGCAGGCCCTGCTGGACCAGGGGCGGCGGGCCATGGCCCGCGGCGCTTCAGCCTTGAATTGCCTGATCGCGGCGCATTGGCAGTTGCATGCCGAACGGCCGCTGCAGTTTCGTTTGGCTGAGCGTGATTTCTGTTGCCTGAGCGAGGCCCAGCAGGCACGCCTGACGCAGTTGCGCGGGCGTTATGAGGCCGGGCTGTTGCGGCTGATTGCACCGCAGGCGAAACTGCAGGGGCCAGCCTTGGTGGCCACCGCGCAGGTGGTTGCAACGCTGCTGAACCAGTTGCCCGGCGCGCTGCAGGCATTGCCTGAAGCGCAAGCGCTGGTGTTGATGGAGAGCATGTTGCTGGGTGGGCTGGAACGGACCTTGCGTTGATCAGCACCGGCCCGTCAGCGCGCGCCGGTGACAGGGCCTTGACGGGTATCAGCGCAGCAGTGCCTGAATCTGCTCGTGCAAGGTGTCCAGGTCGAACGGCTTGGCCAGGATCGGTGCCTTGCGGGTGATCGGGCTTCCGGACTCGAGGATCTCTGCGGGGTAGCCGCTGATGAAGATCACTTTCAGGTCGGGCCGCAACTTCACCGCCGGCTCGGCGATTTCCACCCCGGAGATCCCGCCCGGCAGGCGGAAGTCGGTCACCATCAGGTCCAGGTGCGGCTTGCTGGCCAGAATGGCGAACGCCTGTTCACCGTCCTCGGCGACCAGCACGTGGTAGCCCTCGCCCGCCAGGTAGTCCCGCAGAATCATGCGTATCGCTGGTTCGTCCTCGACCACCAGCACTACGTCTTGTGCATCTTCACTCATGTTAACGCCTTGAAAATTCTTCCAGTTGGCCATCAGACCCCAGGCTTATGCAGAGGTTGCCCACGCCTGGTCGTTTAGTTGTTCCACTGCAGCCAGGGGCAGTTGCAGGGTGAAGGTCGCACCTTTGCCCACCTCGCTTTGCACCACAATCCGACCGCCATGGGCTTGCACGATCTGGTCGGAAATATACAGGCCCAAGCCCAGGCCACCCGTAGCTTGCTGAGTTGCGACGCGCTCGAACTGCTGAAAGATACGTTGCTGGTTAGCCATGTCGATACCAATGCCATGGTCCTGCACCTCCACGCACGCCAGGCCGTCCTGCTCGTACAGCCTTACCTGCACCGGTTTGCGTTCACCATAACGCAAGGCATTGGACAACAGGTTGGCCAGTACTTGTTCAATCCGAAATTCGTCCCACTCCCCCTGCAGTGGCTGGCAATGCTGCAACTCGATGAACGTATCCAGTGCCGTGGCCTGGGCGGTGAAATTCTCCACCAACCGCTGCACCAGCTCGCTCAGGTCGAACGCTTTGGGCCGCAGCGACAGCTTGCCGGTACGAATGCGCGAAACATCGAGCATGTCTTCGATCAGGCGGATCAGGCTGTTGATCTGGCGCTCGTCGCGCTCGACCATGGCCTGCAGCTTGTCGGCGCTGAACGCCGCCAGGTTGCCCCGCGCCAGGTGCAGCTTGCGCAGTTGGGTTTCCAGGATGAGCCCGTTGAGCGGGGTACGCACCTCGTGGGACACGATCGACATGAAATCGTCGCGCATGCGCACCGCATGCTCCAGCTCACCGCGCGCCGCCTGCAGCTGGCCCAGCAGCACTTCCTGCTCCTGGCGGCTACGCTCCAGCGCCTGCAACTGGCGGTCAAGCACCTTGCGCTGGCGGTAAAGATCGACGAACACCGACACCTTGCTCTTCACCGCAGCGGTATCCAGCGGTTTGTGCAGGAAGTCCACGGCGCCACTTTCGTAGCCCTTGAAGGCGTAGTTCATTTCACGCCCGGCTGCGGTGACGAAAACGATAGGGATGTGGCGGGTTTTTTCCGTACCGCGCATCAGTTCGGCCAGTTCGAAGCCGTTCATGCCCGGCATCTGCACATCGAGAATAGCCAGCGCGAACTCGTGTTCGAGCAACAGCGACAAGGCGGCTTCGGCAGACTGGGCCTGGTGCACCTCACGGTCCTCGCCCTGTATCAGGGCATCGAGGGCCAACAGGTTCTCTGGCAGGTCGTCGACGATCAGCAGTTTGGCGATAGTGTTGCTTAGCATGCGCTGGGTTCCAGGGCGGCGAGCAACTGCTCGATCCCACTCAAGGTAAGAATATGGTCGGGCTGATGGAGGGCCAGGGCGGCCTCGGGCATCAGCGCCACCTGTGCGTCGCGAGGGTCCTGGACGATGGTCCGGCCGCCGCTGTTCTTGATGTAAGCCAACCCCTGGGCACCGTCTTCATTGGCACCGGTGAGCAGCACGCCAAGCAGGCCGGCACCGTAGGCATCGGCCGCGGAAATGAACAGGTAGTCGATGGCCGGCCGGGAAAAATGCACCGGTGGTTCCTGGCTCAACGACAGGGTGAAGTCGCGTTCTACCGATAAATGATAGCCCGGCCCGGCCACGTAGATCTGGCCAGGGCGCAGCGGTTGCTTGTCACGTGCCTCAGACACGGGACGAAGCAGGCGGCGTTGCAGCACCTCGGCCAGTTGGCTGTGGCGGTCATCCGGCAGGTGCAACACACAGACTACCGGAATGGCGAACCCCGACGGCAACCCGCCTAGCACGGTGAACAGCGCGGACACCCCGCCGGCCGAGGCGCCGATCACCACCGCTTGTACGCCCTTCATGATTTGCGATAGATCCGTTCAGGCTTGACCAGCGGCTCGAAACCGTCGCTGTAAGCGGAAAAGTCGACCGACTCCTTGCTGCCCAGCACCAGAAAACCGCGATGGCACAGCGATTCATGGAACAGGCCCAGGGCGCGGTCCTGCAGCTCCTTGTTGAAGTAGATCAGCACATTGCGGCAAGACACCAACTGCGTCTCGGAGAACACGCTGTCGGTGGCCAGGCTATGGTCGGCGAAGGTCACGTTTTCACGCAGGGTGCTGTCCATGATCGCGTTGCCATAGGCTGCCGTGTAGTACTCGGCGAAATCCCGGCGGCCACCGGCGATGCGGTAGTTCTCGGCGTAGTCGAGCATGTTCTGCATCGAGTAGATGCCCTGCTTGGCTTTGTCCAGCGAGTGCGGGTTGATGTCGGTGGCGTAGATGATGGTGCGCTCGAGCAGGCCTTCTTCGCGCAGCAGGATGGCCATCGAATACACCTCCTCGCCCGTGCTGCAGCCGGCGATCCACACCTTGATCGATGGCCAGGTGCGCAACAGCGGCACCACCTCGGTGCGCAGCGCCAGGAAATGGCCCGGGTCGCGGAACATCGCGCTGACCGGAATCGTCAGGTACTGCAGCAACTGCATGAACATGCCAGGGTCGTGCAGCACGCGCTCCTGCAAGGCCGATACCGTCTGGCAACCGAACTGGCGCAGCGCATGCAGGATCCGGCGCTTGATCGAAGCGCCGGAGTAATTGCGGAAATCATAGCTGTACTTGAGGTAGATGGCCTCGATCAGCAAGCGGATCTCGATATCGGTGTTACGTTCGCTAGTCAAATTCGCTCCAGTTGCGGCAGCCATACGCGGATCAGCGAGAACAGGCGGTCCAGGTCGATCGGTTTGGCCAGGTAATCGTTAGCGCCGGCCTGCAGGCAACGGTGCTGGTCATCTTTCATGGCCTTGGCAGTCACCGCAATGATCGGCAGCTTGCGCCAGCGCGGTTGCTGGCGGATCAGCCGGGTGGCTTCGAAGCCGTCCATTTCCGGCATCATCACATCCATCAGCACCAGGTCGATGTCGTCATGCTGCTCCAGGCGCTCGATGGCCTCGCGGCCGTTACGGCCGATTTCGACGATCGCGCCCTTGTGCTCCAGTGCACTGGTCAGGGCGAAGATATTACGCACATCGTCATCTACCAGCAGCACCTTGCGCCCCTCGAACACTTTGTCGCGGCTGCGCGCCGTCTTCAGCATACGCTGGCGTTCGTTGGACAACTGCGATTCGACCTTGTGCAGGAACAGCGTCACTTCGTCGAGCAGCCGCTCGGGTGAGCGGGCGCCCTTGATGATGATCGAGCGCGAGTACTTGAGCAGGTCGGTTTCTTCTTCGCGGGTCAGGTTGCGGCCGGTATACACGATCACCGGCGGGAAGGCGCGGATATCTTCGGCAGTCATGCGCTTGAGCAGTTCGTTACCGAGCATGTCTGGCAGCTTGAGGTCGATGATCATGCAGTCGTAGATGTTTTCCCGCAGCAGTGCCAAGGCCTCCTGCGCCATGCCTACGGCGGTGATCTCGACGTCGTCGTCACCGATCAGGCGGGCGATGCTTTCGCGCTGCAGGTCGTCATCTTCCACCAGCAGAATGTGCTTGAGCTTCTGCGTCAGCTTGGCCTCCAGGCGCGCGAAAACTTCCTTGAGCTCTTCGCGGCTGGTGGGTTTGACGGCGTAGCCCACTGCCCCCATGTGCATGGCGGCCTCGACACGGTCCTCGACGGAAATGATATGCACCGGAATGTGCCGGGTATCGGCCTGTTCCTTCAGGCGTTGCAGCACGGTCAGGCCGGAATGGTCAGGCAGGCGCATGTCCAGCAGGATCGCATCGGGTATGAACCGGGCCGCCAGCTCGAAACCTTCGTCGGCCGCATGCGCCACCAGGCAGCTGTAACCCAGCTCGTGGGCCAGGTCGAAGAGAATGCGGGCGAAGTTCGGCTCGTCTTCGATCACCAGGATGCAGCGGTTACTGAAAGGCGCCCGGTCACGGTCGTCGGTGAAGGCCAGTTGCGGCAGCTTCGGCGCCTGGGCAGTGGCGAGTTGCGGTACTGGCGGCAGGGTATCGACAGCCGGGCGCAGGCTGAGGGGCTCGACCTCCTGCTCCAGATTCTCGTAGCGTTCGGGTAATACCAGGCTGAACACACTGCCCTGCCCGGGGCTGCTCTCGACACTGATCTGCCCGCCAAGCAAATGGGCAAGGTCGCGGGAAATCGACAGCCCCAGCCCAGTCCCGCCATACCGGCGGTTGCTGGTGCCATCGACCTGGTGGAACGCACCGAAGATTGCCTGCTGCTGGTCGGCAGCGATGCCGATGCCGCTATCGCGCACGGAAAACACGATGCCGCTGTCTGGCTGGTAGCCGATGTTCAGGCTGACCTGGCCGCGCTCGGTGAACTTGATGGCGTTGGACAGCAGGTTCTTGAGGATCTGCTCCAGTCGCTGGCGGTCGGTGAACAGGGTGGCAGGCACCTGAGCCTGGGCGGTGACCTCGAAGGCCAGCCCCTTTTGCCCGGCCAACGGCTCGAACATGTCGCGCAGGCCTTCGACCAGGCGGTCCAGGTGGGTGGTTTCAGGTCGCACTTCAAGCTTGCCGGCCTCGACCTTGGCGATGTCGAGGATATCGTTGATCAGGTTGAGCAGGTCGTTGCCGGCCGAGTAGATCGACTCGGCGAACTTGACCTGCTCACCGCTGAGGTTGCCTTCAACGTTCTCGGCCAGCAGCTTGGCCAGAATCAGCGAACTGTTCAGCGGCGTGCGCAATTCGTGGGACATGTTGGCGAGGAACTCGGACTTGTACTTGCTCGAACGCAGCAGCTCATCGGCGCGCGCCTGCAGCTCTTCCTGGGCCTGGGTCAGCTCCTCGTTCTTGCGGTCCAGCGCTTCGGTGCGGTCGGACAACTGCTCGTTGGTCTGCTCCAGTTCCGCTTGCTGGGTTTCCAGGTGGGCCTGGGACTCCTTGAGCACGCGGGACTGTTCCTCCAGCTCTTCGTTGGCGGTTTTCAGCTCTTCCTGCTGCACCTGCAATTCTTCGTTCAATTGCTGGGTTTCGGCCAGGACTTCCTGCAAGCGCTGGCGGTAACGGGCGCTTTCGATGGACATACCCAGGTTGCCCTCCACGCGCTGCAACAGTTCGTCGTCCCGCGCCTGCAGCGGCCGCAGGAAGCCCAGTTCGAGCACGCCGTTGATCTGCCCGCCGTCGCTGGCCGGCATCAACAGTGCACTGCGCGGCAAGCCCTTGCCCAGGCCGGAGCTGAGCTGGAAGTAGTCTTGCGGCAGGTCGTCCAGGCGCAGCAGCCGCCCTTCACGCACGGCCTGGGCCAGCAGGCCCTCACCATCACCCAGCACCTGCTCGCGCGCCTGCTCTTCGGCATCCAGACCATAGCAGGCAACGCGTACCAGGCGGCCATGCTCGTCGCGCACGTACAACGCCCCGACCACACTGCCCAGGTAAGAGGCAAAGAACCGCAGAATGTTGTCGCCGAGCATGTTCAGGGTCAGCTGCCCAAGCACTTGTTGAGCCAGCTGGGTCTGGCCGTTGCGCAGCCAGGCCTGGTGCTCCAGGCGCTCGGCAGAACGTTGCTGGGCCTTGAGGTTGTCGTCGTAACTGCTGGACAACGCCAACAGATCGCGGCGCCCCAGGTACGCCAGCAAGGCGCTGAGGCCAACGATCAGCAGCACGAACGCCGAAATGGAGGTTACGGTGACGGTGCTGACCTTCTCGTTGCGTGCCATGCGCAACTGCTGCTCGGTGGCAATGAGGTCGGCGAATTCCTTGCGAATCTCGTCTGTCAGGCGCTTGCCGCGGCCGTTACCGATCAGCTCCCGGTAGGGGCCGTCATTGCGGCGCAGGGTGATCATGCCGCTGCCGAAGTCATTCCAGGCTTGCTGCAAGGCGATCAGCCGGTCGATACGGTCAACTTGCTGCGGGTTGTCCTCGACCATGCCTTTCAGGCCCTGCAAGCTGCTGAGAATGCGCGGCTTGGCCACCTCATAGGGGTCGAGGAAGCGCTCGTCACCCGTCAGCAGGAAGCCGCGCATGCCGGTTTCCATGTCGATCGACAGCTTCACCGCTTCGTTGGCATTGCCAATGACCCGGTCGGTGTGTTCGACCCATTGCATGGCCGAGAGCAGGTAGTTGATCACCGCGACGAACGCCACGGCACCCAGCAGGCCCACCCCCAAAGGAAGGCCGATGTTGCGGCTCAACAGCTTGCGGAAGCTGCGCTGGTCCATCGAGGCTGCTTGAATCATGAGAAAACGCCCGAGCAAGAAAATCCATGGAAAAGAATGGCGGAACAATCGTTATGGTTATGTGCCGCTGCGCCGTGCCGACAAGCGAAGTCTAACCAGCTTTAGCGGCTCTGGCAGGGCATTTAGCCAGTATTTGAAAGTGCTGTGTGCCAATCGTTCCATCTGATTGCAAGTATCGGTATCCTCGGGAACTTCTGCTGTCGCCTTGTGCACAGATCATAGACATTCAATTGCACAGGACCCGAACCATGCACCTTTTGGTAGTCGAAGACGACGAGATCGTACGTATGCTGATGCTCGAAGTGCTCGGCGATTTGGGCTACTCGGTGATCGAGGCGGAAAATGCCACCGCGGCGCTCGAGGTATTGGAAGACCAGCGCCAGCCGTTGGCGCTGATGATGACGGACGTGGGCCTGCCGGACATGCGCGGCGAGGCGCTGGCAGCCAAGGCACGCGAACTGCGGCCACTGTTGCCGGTGCTGTTCGCCAGTGGCTACGCCGAAAACATTGATGTACCGGAGGGCATGCACATGATCGGCAAGCCGTTCAGCATCGACCAGCTGCGCGACAAGGTGACGGCTATTCTCGCCCCTGCCTGAAATCGGCGACGCCCGCTTGACCAGCGCGCAGGCAGCGCAGGGGCAGAAAATACGGTGCCCGTTACAGCTCCCTGCGCAACAGGTAGGTGTCCATGATCCACCCTTTGCGCGCCCTTTCCCGCGCACGCACTTCAAGAATCTGCGCCTTCACCGCCTGCAGCGGCCCGGCGATCAGCCGTTCGTCAGCCGTGCCTAGGTAAGCGCCCCAGTAAATCGTCAAGGCCGGGTCATCGATAGCCGCGAACGCGCACTGCCCATCGAGCATCACCACCACATTGTCGATACTCCCCTGCCCGGCCAGACGCCGACCAGGCAGCACGGTCAGCGGTTCGCCAATGCGGTTGAGCGCAACACGGTGGCGCGCCGCCAGTGCCTGCACGCTGCTGATGCCCGGAATGACCTGCAGGTGCAGGGCGCCAACTCGCTCGCAGACCAGGTCGAGGATGCGCAAGGTGCTGTCATAGAGCGTGGGCTCGCCCCACAGCAGAAAGGCGCCGGTTTCGCCGTCGCCGAGTTCCTGTTCGATCAGTTGCGCATACAGCGCTGCACGTTGTACGTGCCAGTCCTGTACCGCCTGCACATACGCGTCGGCCTGCCCATCGCGCAGCGGGTCGGCGACCTCAACCAGCCGATAGCCGCCCTCGGGGCGGTACCGCTGCAGGATGGCCTTGCGCAGCTGCACCAGCTCGTTCTTGACGCTGCCCTTGTCGAGCACGAAGAACACGTGGGCCTGGCGCAACCCGTCGACGGCTTCGTACGTGACCTGGCGTGGGTCACCCGGGCCGATGCCGATCAACAACAGCTGTTTCATTGTGCTGCCCTCCGGTGCTGTTCAGCAGCCATTGTCGGGCGCCACCAGGCCGCTGGCAAAGCACCCGTTCAGAGCAGCGAGAAGTTGTAGCTGACGATCACCCGCGTTTCGTCCATATCCCGCGCCCAGCGCTCATAGTTGCTGCGGTAGGTGGAATTACGCAAACGCACGCTGACGTCCTTGAACGTGCCACTTTGCACTTGGTACTTGAGCTCGCTGTCGCGCTCCCACTCCTTGCCTTCGGCATGGCTGCCTGGCACCTGGATATGGTCACCGTTGATGTACCGGGTGAAGAACGTAAGGCCAGGCACACCCAACGCCTTGAAGTCATAGTCATAGCGCACTTGCCAGGAGCGCTCCTGGGCCGCGGCAAAATCATTGACCTGTGCATAGTTGACCAGGTACGGGTTGCTGCCATCCAGGTAGGGCATGGCGCTGTCGCCATACATGCGCTGCCAGCCAGCACTGAGCTTGTGACCACCCAGGCTGTAGCCGAGCATGCCGCTGACGGCGCGGTGGTCGATCGCACCCGCGCGGGCGTTGCCGATGTCGTCGCTTTTGATCAGCCGCAGGTCGGCAGCAAGGCTGCCCACCGGCAGCGGTTGGCTGGCCACCAGGCCGAAATACTGCTGGCGATAGATGTTCTCCAGCCTGGCCACTTGATACTGGGCTCCGAAACGCTCGTTGACCCGGTAATCGACCCCGGCGAGGTCGAAGTGGTCGGCTTCGATGTCGCAGGCGTAACGCTTGTTCTTGCAATGCACGCGAATGTTTTGGCGGTCGGTTGAATCCCTTGCGGTGTACCGATCCAGGCGTGCCAGGGTGAACTTCAGATCGCGGCGTTCCTCGGAGGTCAGCATGGCGCCCTGGAACATCGTCGGCAGCAGGCGGCCATCGTTGTACTTGAGCAGGGGCACATCCGGCATCATCGAACCGTATTTGAGCACCGTGTTGGAAACTTTGACCTTGGCCGCCAGGCCCATCTTTGCATACTGGTCGGCGGAGTGCCGCGGGTTGTGCCCGGAAGACGGCAGCAAGCCGCTGTTACTGTCGGCGGGGCTGGAGTCCAACTTCACACCGAACATGCCCAGCGCATCCACACCGAACCCTACCAAGCCTTCGGTGTAACCCGACTGTACATTGAGGATAAAGCCCTGGGCCCACTCTTCTCGCTTGGATGCCCCTTGGCCGGAACTGCTGTGGCCGTCACGGAAATCCCGGTTGAAGTAGACAGTGCGTGCTTCAACCTTGGCACTGCTGTCTTCAAGAAAACCGCCAGCCTGGGCGTTGGCACCGGCACATAACAGGAACAGGCCGGCAACACGACGCCCCGGGGCGAGAGGATAGGGGGAAAACATGCAGGGAAACATCCAGATTCAAAGCGGGTTGACAACCGGCGGCACAGACTTGCCACGGTAATGAGACATGACCGCGCAACAGCCAGCCATACTTTGAAATGATCGCGCAATGGCTCTGGCACGGGCCATTGGACTATGGTCTAAGCGCCCTGCCAGGCCGCTTCGGCGAGTCGCCTGTATCGCGCATGGGCAACTAGGAAAGTTCCCCGCTTATTTGCAATAAGTTAGCAGTTCACCCCGCCCCAATGTGTGACTACACTCGCTATCAACGAACAGTAAAACCCACCTGCGTGGCCGGCGTATTCATGCGTTTCAATGTTCGTCACGCCCTGCCACAGCCGACGTACAGGAGTGATTACAGTGTCCAGACTTGCAGAGTTTCGTGCTGCGGAAAAAGCGCTCCAGGAACAGATGGCGCAACTGGAAGCGTTGAAAAAGGATGCCGGGTTAAAACGCGAAATCGAGTTCGAGCAGAAACTCGTCAACCTGATGAAGAGCTACGACAAAAGCCTGCGCGATGTCATTGCCATACTTGACCCCAAAGCCGGGGCGCGCACCACCAGCCCTGCCCCCAAACAGCACCGTCGCCCGCGGGTGGTGAAGGTTTACACACACCCCGAGACCGGCGAGCGGATCGAGACCAAAGGCGGCAACCACCGCGGCCTCAAAGCCTGGAAAGAGCAGTATGGCGCCGCCGAGGTGGAAAGCTGGGCTCGCTGATGAAACATCAACATGTGCTTCACACTTTTTTCACAAGGGCTGGCTCAGTATCGAGGCAGCTAAAGGACTAGCGACCCCATCACGCGCCCGCACATGCGGGCCTCTAATTCCAGCGCCCTGCACTCGTGCAGGGCGCTTTCATTTGCGCAATCGGCGCACTGACGTATCATGGCCAGCCTGTCTGTTTTGCCGGCGCCCCGTGCCCGGCCCTGCCTCAGGAGTTCCCATGAGCCTGCACGATCTGCAAACCTTGCCTGGTGTCACCGCACAACCTGACGCCGCCACCGCCCAATTCGTCTTCAACCACACCATGCTGCGGGTCAAGGACATTCAAAAGTCGCTGGACTTCTACACCCGTGTGCTGGGCTTTCGCGTAGTAGACAAGCGTGATTTCCCCGAAGCCGCTTTCAGCCTGTACTTCCTGGCCCTGGTCGACCCGGCGCAGATCCCCGCCGATGATGCCGCCCGTCACCAGTGGATGAAATCGATCCCTGGCGTGCTGGAGCTCACCCACAACCACGGCACCGAAAACGACGCCGATTTCGCCTATCACGATGGCAATACCGACCCACGCGGCTTCGGTCACATCTGCGTGTCGGTACCCGATGTACGCGTCGCCTGTGCGCGCTTCGAGGCGCTGGGTGTACCGTTCCAGAAGCGCCTGCAGGACGGGCGCATGAACCACCTGGCGTTCATCAAGGACCCGGATGGCTACTGGGTCGAAGTGATTCAGCCGGCCGACCTGGCAGGCTAAGCGTTCGTCGGGGGCGGGAACCACCGCCCCCTTGCTGTGGTATATGAAGGTAATTGCTTCCCATGCCACAGCGAGGTAAGAACCATGCAATCCCTTCACTGTGAATACCGCAAGCACACCATCACCGCCAGCGTGATGCCCCATCCTGACTCGCCCCTGCCCTACGCCGCCGGTTGCCTGATCACCGCCCCTGATGGCCATACCAGCAGGCGCCTGTCGATGCCGATGAAGTTCTTCTCCGACCTGGAGCGTGCCCAGCATGTGTCACTGGCCCACGGTCGAGCGCTGGTCGACCAGCAACTGGACGCCGGCACCAAGGTGTTCTGATTGCCCCCTTGGCCTGTAACGGCCTCTTCGCCAGCACCGCTGCCATACCGCGAAGAGGCCGCTGCTGGTGCAATCAGATATCGCGAGCGTACGCCACGGCGGCATCGACTTGCGCTGGCGTCGGCCTCACACCTGTGTACAGCACGAACTGCTCCAGCGCCTGCAGCGCAATCACCTCGAGCCCGGTAATCACGGGCTTGCCCAGCGCTTGGGCGCGGCGAATCAACGGTGTTTGCGCGGGCATGGCCACCACATCGAACACCCGCTCTGCAGCAGCGATGGCGATGTCCGAAAACGCCAGCTCTTCAGCTTCTGCGCCCCCCGCCATGCCGATTGGCGTGACATTCACCAGCATCGGCGGGCAGATATCGCCGAGTTCTGGCAGCCAGCGGTAGCCGCACATATCCGCCAGCTGCTGCCCCGCCTGGGCATTACGCGCGACGATGGTGCCTTCGGCAAAGCCGGCATCGCGCAAGGCGCTGGCAACAGCCTTGGCCATACCGCCGCTGCCGCGCAGGGCGAAAGCGGTTGCCGGGTCGACCTGGTGCCGGGTCAACAACTGGCGTACGGCCAGATAGTCGGTGTTGTAGGCTGTGAGGCGACCGTTGGTGTTCACCAAGGTGTTGACCGACTCAATGGCCGCTGCCGACGGGTCGATCTCGTCTACCAGCGCCATGCACGCTTCCTTGTATGGCATCGATACCCCACACCCGCGTATGCCCAAGGCTCGAATTCCCGCTACCGCGGCCGGCAGGTCGTCGGTACGCATGGCCTTGTAGTAAAAGTCCAGGCCCAACTGTTGGTACAGGTGGTTGTGAAAGCGCACGCCGAATGTACCGGGTCGGCCTGCCAGGGAAATGCACAGCACGGTATCCCTGCCGGGAGTTGTCGACATAGCCTGCTCCTGAGTCATGACTGAAACGTTTGTGCAGCGTACCAGAGGCAACCGCTGGTCGTCCCTTACACAACCTTTACCATTGCCCTGCGCGCAATTGACAAATACCGGAGTCATATTAGTGACACCCCACTTTGGGGGTTTACTCGCGAGGTTGATATGAACCGTCTCATTCCCGGAATCGCCCTGCTGGTCGGCGCTTTGGCCATCAGCGGGCCTGCAGCTGCCCACGGTGGTTACGGCCATGGCGGCGGTTGGTACGGACCGGGCCCGCTACTGGGCGCTGCCGTGGTTGGCGCGGTGGTTGGCGCTACGGTGTCTGGCGGGCACGACCGTACGGTGTACGTGGAACGCCAGCCGGTGTACTACCCGCCGCAACCGGTGTACGTGCAGCCGCCGCCGCAGCCCGTCTATTACCAGCCTTATTATGCGCCGGCCCCGCCACCGCCAGCCTACCGGGCCTACTACGGCCCGCCACGGGTGTATTACGGCCCGCCACGCTGGTAAGGGTTGATAGAAGTAATGACCACTATCGACAACGTTGATTTCAAACCCTGGTAGCGGCTGGGTATGGTAGGCCCATGTTTCACAGGAGGTCCCCATGGCCACTATCAAGATCATGTCCGTTGTCGGCAGCGCTGTACCGGTTTCACTGCGTGAACAAGGCCTGTTGGCCTGCTGGTACCTGGTGCGCAACGGCGAGGCTGTGAGTGGGCCGGTGCCGACCCTTGCCCAAGCCCGCGCATTGGCTGAACTGTTGCAACCAGGCACTTTGGCAGCCTGACCCGAATTTGTTGTGCGTTGCTCCCTACGCCCTTGTGCCCGCCGAAATGGCGGGCTTTTTTTTGTCTGGCCATGGTGGCTGCGGGTCGTCGGTCGTTTCACGCCTTGGCCCGGGCCAGTTGACTGGTCAGGGCTACGACCCTGCCTTGCAAGCGGCCGACGGTGACCACCAGTTCATTGCGCTCCTTGGCGAACTGGTCAGCCTTGGCCTCCGCCTCACGGCGGGCATCGCGCTCGCTATCGAGCAGCTCCGTCAGGCGGCGAATCACGGCAATGTCTGCATTGTCCAGCGCGCGGTCTGCCGCATCTCTGGACAGCCATTTGCGCAGCCATAGAAAGGCCCCGAGCAACACGGTGCCTGTACCACCCAGCCACGTGAGGGTGCCTGGGCCGAGGTCGGTGGGGTCCATGTAAACCTCTTTACTGACGAGATGGGCAATCCACGGCATTGCATCGCCATGGCTTTTATTGTCTGAAGGTTTAATTTAGCCTAGGGGTAAATTTACCTCAAGAGAAATTTAGCCATGCGCACATTTAGCAGTGAGCTAAACACTGGCATGCTTCGCTTTATGGACATCTATGAAATCCGCAAGCAGAACCTGGTCAAGCTGATAGCCGACCAGAAAAAGGGCGCCTGCGCCGAGCGCTGGGGCATGGCGCCTGCGCACCTGAGCCAGATTCTCTCCAACAGGACCGCCAAGAACCTGGGCGACGACGTGGCGCGGCGGATCGAGGGTATCGAAGGCTTGCCACGCGGCTGGTTCGACGCGCTGGCGCCCGGCGATCACCCGCAGGCCTCGGGCGGGCCTGCCGACGGCGCGCTGTGCGCCGCCGACCTGGTCAAGCAGATGCTGGCAAAAAGTGGCAAAGGCATCCCCGAAGAAACCCGCCAGAGGCTGCTGGCCGCGGCTGCCGAGCCCGCGGAAACCGTATTGCTGCAGGCCGACCACGGCCGGCCCGGCCTGGTGGGCGATGAAGTATGGATTGCCCACTATGATGTGCGCGCAGCCATGGGCGGCGGCCAGATCCCCCATGACTACCCGGAAATGTTCAAGGATGTGCGGGTCAGCCCCAGCCACCTGCGTGAACTGGGTGTGGAATTCAGCGAGCACCACCACCTGAAGATGGTCACTGGCTGGGGCCAGTCGATGGAGCCCACCATCAGGCACCGTGACCCACTGATCGTCGATGTAAGCATTCGCGAATTCGTGGGCGACGGGATCTACTTTTTCGCGTGGGGTGACCATATCTACATCAAGCGCCTGCAGATTGCCGATGACGATCATTTCGAGATGATTTCCGACAACTCACGGCACAAGGACCGCCTGATTCGCCGCGAAGAAACCTATATCCAGGCCAGGGTCCTGCTGGTGTGGAATGCCCACCTCGTGTAAGGCGCCACCTGCCCCGGCAGCGGCCTGGCGCCGGTATTTCAGAACGGCGCAGCCGGCGCCAGTGGCCCACATCCCTGCTCGACGCTCACTTCGTCAAACTGCTGGCTGGTGTGGCGCTGCCAGCGCACCAGCACGCTGCCATCAGGGTTGAAGGTCAGGTCCAACTCGGGTGTTTCCATTAGCAGCCCCATCACCTCTTCCCATTCCGCGTCGCCATCGCTGTGCAGGCGATGCACCAGCACCCAGCGCTGGGTCTGGGCCACAGGGTGGTTGATCATCGACGATACCCGCAGGCTCAGGCGCTCTACACCCGACATTCCCGGGGGCTGAAGGGTAGTCGACGCTGTTTGCATAGGCATATTGTCATCCTGATATATGTATATTTGTACAGTACATGGCAAAAGCTTATCGCACAGCCAAATCCAGCGTAAAGGCCTAGCCCTGAAAATTTTCGCCAACAGGTAATTTCACCCACAGCGCAATTTTTAGCTTTAAGCTATTGACATTTAATTTAGCCATTGGCTAACTTCTCAACCAGGCAGCATTCAGTCTGCCCTTCAAACCTGGCTGTTCATGAGGAGTTACCATGGCCATAGACATCAGCAACCTGTTGATCGCCACCCCGGTGGCAGTATCCGCAACCAACCCCGTTGCCCTGGAACTTGACGGTGACGAAGCCATTGCCCGCCTCCCAGAGGTGGTCACGTTACTCAGTGACGGCTCGATCCAGTTTTCTGCGCCGACCAAAGGGGCGTCGAGCAAGAGTACCCACCGCACCCGCTGTGAATGGACCGAGACCCGTTCCTGGACGCTGGCCAGTGCCGCGGACCATTGGAGCCGTCAAAGCATGACGTTGACCAAGGTCAACGCAGCGCAGAAGGTGGTCATTGCCCAGATGCACGTGCGCGGCGACGACGGCCCGCCCGTCAAGGTGTTCTGGAAGAAAGGCGATATCACCTTGGGCTTTCGCCAAACCTATGACCAGGCTGACCCAGTGAATTCGACGGTGCTCAAGGGCGTACCGCTGGGCGCGCAGTTCGGCATCAGCCTGCACGTCACGGCACAGGGCCTGGTCACGGTCACCGCAACCTGCAAGGGAGCAACCGGTACTTCAGGTGGTTTGCAACTCGACGGCAGTTGGGCTTCGCGCCTGTTCGAATTCCACGGCGGCGTTTACAACCAAGTCGACTACAACGACCAAACGCCGGTCGACGATGGCTCGATCTGCATTATCAGCGACCTGACGTTGATACATGGCTGAGGCGACAACGCCCTTTGCGTGCCGGCCCTCCTGTTCACGGGTCGGTACCGGACCTGATCAGAACTGAGCGCTCAGTTTGCCCCTGCCCCTATCACCGTTCGGCGCACTTCATGAACAGCACATGAAGGGTACACAATGGGTACGGGATTAAATTTCGTTCACGTTGCGCCCTTTAGATATAAGGCATTCGACAGCCGTTCAGCCATACTCCAGAATGCAGCGGTTTTTGGGGGAAAACCCTTGCACAGCCAACGACATACCAACCTTTAGTGAGCCTCAACGTGAAAACATCCCTGTCCATTCTCAGCCTGCTGCTGTTGCTCACAGGTACCGCGACGCTGCCGTCGACCGCTGCTGCACAACCCCCGGCCAAGGTGCAACGCGACCCCTCCAAACTGCACCTGGCTTCGGGCAGCGCGCTGCTGATCGACCTCAATACCAACCAGGAGCTGTACTCGAACCACGCTGACCGCGTGGTACCGATCGCTTCGGTGACCAAACTGATGACCGCGATGGTGGTGCTGGACGCCAAGCTGCCCATGGATGAGATGCTCACCATGACCATCGCCAACAACCCGGAGATGAAGGGCGTGTATTCACGGGTACGCCCCGGCAGCCAGCTGAATCGCCGCGAGACCCTGCTGATTACCTTGATGTCTTCGGAAAACCGTGCAGCCAATAGCTTGGCCAATGCCTACCCCGGTGGCTACCCGGCATTCATCAAGGCGATGAACGCCAAAGCCCGCAGCCTGGGCATGGCCCATACCCGCTACGTAGAACCTACCGGGCTTTCGACGCAGAACGTGTCGACTGCGCGCGACCTGTCCAAGCTGCTGATGGCCTCGCGCAAATACCCGATGCTGAGCGAGCTGTCGACCACCCGCGAGAAGACCGTGGCCTTCCGCAAGCCCAATTACACCCTGGGTTTCCGTAACACCGACCACCTGGTGAACAAGAGCAACTGGGACATCAAGCTGACCAAGACCGGTTTTACCAACGAAGCCGGGCACTGCCTGGTGCTGTTGACCCGAATGGATAACCGCCCTGTGGCGATGGTCATCCTGGATGCCTTCGGCAAGTACACCCATTTCGCCGATGCCAGCCGCCTGCGCCAATGGCTGGAAACCGGTGCAGCCAAGCCAGCGCCGGCGGTGGCCATGCAGTACAAGGCAGATCGCCAGGGCAAAGGGCGAGTAGCGGCCGAGTAAGCTGGCCCGAACTTACAGGCCATGGCGCCGTCAGGCCGTGGCGCTGACCATTGAGCCGGAGCTGCTGCCACCCTCTTGCTGCAGCAGCGCCAGCAATTGCGCGGTAGCGGCCATGATCTGACCGTTGAGGGTGGCGATGCTTGCCTGTTTGGCACCGACCGCAGCCGCCTTGGATGTCTCATCCATCTTGCTGTTCTGCAACGCGGCAAGCTGCTTCTGCTGCTCGGCCAGTTGCTTCTGCAAGTCCTTGATCAACTGTTGCAGGGCGCTTACCGCCTCCGACCCGCCACTGCCCGCTGTATCCGTTGCCTGTGCCTGGCTACCCGCGGATACCTTCAGGCTGTCGCTGCTGATTTGCAGCGGGCCCACCGCTTCGCCGGCCTGCTTGGCCTGGTCGCGTTCAGCGGCGGCATTGGCGCTGCGCGCCTGCGCCGAGACGCCATTGATCATGAGGTTGCCAGCTGTGATGACGGCCATGTCGGTCCCTTTCTGAAAGATCGGTCTTTGCGCTAACCATCCTATCGGCCACTTCGCGCCGCGCTTTAGCCCAATTAAATTCCCTGCCGGCTGTTTCGTTACACCTCATCATGAGCCCCCCCCTGGCCGACCTGCCGCCCTCCGCGCAGGTCGGCTTTATCGCTTGAAACATTTGCTTTCATTTTAATCGGCAGGATTTCGATTCTCATTCGTCCTTATCAGTACAGCCCTCTTTGGTTGGGCGCACGCTCGACCACCCATTGCAGAAGACCGTCTGATGGCCAAACCCTTGAAAAAATCCAAATCCAGGCTGTGGTTCCTGGTGCACAGCTGGCTTGCCTTGCCGATCTGGTTCTTTGTATTGATCGTCTGCTTCACGGGCATGCTCGCGGTGGTCAGCCAGGAAATCGTCTGGCTGGCCAACCCGGATGTACGTGCCAGCAAGCCGGACACCGACGCCGAACGCCTCAGCTTCCAGCAGGTGCTGAACGCCCTGCACAACGCAGAGCCGGATATGGTCGTGCAGTCCATCATCCAGCCCGACGGCTCACACTTCGCCCTCACGGCCAATGTGACCTTCCCGGACGGCACCACCCCGACCCTTTACGTCAATCCCTACACCGGTGCGATTCAGGGCAAATCCCCTGACTTCAACTTCGAAGCCTTCACCCGCGCCCTGCACGGCTGGTGGCTGGTGCCCTTCACCAACGGGTTCAGCTGGGGCTGGTACCTGGTGTCGATCCTCGGTCTGCCCATGCTCGCTTCACTGGTAACCGGGCTGGTGGTGTACAAGAAGTTCTGGAAAGGCTTCTTCAAACCGGTACGTACAGGGCACGGTTCGCGCATCTTCTGGGGCGACCTGCACCGCCTGGCCGGTGTCTGGTCGATCTGGTTCATCGCGGTCATTTCCATCACCGGTACCTGGTTCCTGATCCAGGCAATTCTGTTCGACAACCACATCAGCATTTCCAGCGAGCCGATCGTGCCGGTCATCGCTCGCGACGAAGTGCCCCAGACCGCCGATGGCAGCCCAGCCCCACGGATCGACCTCGATGAAGCGGCACGCATCGCTGGCCTGGCGATTCCAGGGCTGGAAATCAACTTCATTGCGTTGCCTGCCACCGCTTACAGCCATATTTCCATGGGCGGGCGGGGTTGGTATCCACTGATGTTCCAAAGCGCCGAGGTCAACCCCTACACGCGCAAGGTGGACAGCCAGTTCCTGCTGGGCGACCGCTCCGCCCTGGAGTTCGTCACCGAGTCCATGCGCCCCCTGCACACCGGTGACTTCGGCGGCCTGCCGATCAAGCTGATCTGGTTCTTCTTCGGCCTGGTGCTCACCCTGATGGTGTTCAGCGGCTTGCTGATCTGGACCAAACGTACCGCACAAGCCACCGCTGCCGCGCTGAAGCGCAGCGAACGCGCCCCCCGCACTGTGCCCACCCGGACCTCGCTGGAGATGCAACGATGAGCCCCACCCAGGCCGTGCCCGTCAGCCCGCTTAAACAGTGGTGGTTGAAGTGGCGCTTCCATTTGAACATCCTGCTGATCCTGATCCCCCTGGGTTTCATGCCCAAGTATTTCAGCGACGCCAAGCTGTTCCGCGGCGAGGCAGGGCTGGGGGCGAATGTGATCACCGGCATCCAGGCCGGCCCCTACACCCTGGACCTGGCGGAACTGCGTGACGAAGCGCCCCGCAGAGACGGCCCGGCAGGCGACTTCAAAGTATTCAGGGCAGCGCTGTGCAAGGCGTGCCTCAACGACGTGAAGGCCGTTTACCTGCGCATCGGCAAACCGCGCAGCCTGCGGGCGGCGGGCACGATTTTCTTCGGCGCGCCCTACGCCATGGCCACCAACCTGCCGGTCCCTCCGCGCACCAAACCCGACGCCCAGATCTGGATCACCGTGGAAGGCTGGGACGGCAGCATGCACCAGGCGTCTGTCCCGCTGGCCAAGGCATCGCCAGCCACCGTGGCCTGGCTCGAGAACAAAGGAGGCAAGAAATGAACTACCTGCTGCGCACCCTCGCCCTGCCCTTGCTGGCACTGGCCGCAAGCCCGGCATTGGCCCACAACCCCATGTGCGAATGCGAAGAACTGGCCAGCGGCCAAGTCAAGTGCACCGGTGGTTTCTCGGACGGCAGTGGCGCCCCCGGGGTAACCCTGGATGTGATCGGCTATGACGAGCAAGTGCTGGTCGGCGGCAAGCTTGGCGACGATTCGACCCTGACCTTCAAGCGCCCGGACGGCGAATTCTACGTACTGTTCGACGCCGGCCCCGGGCACGTGGTGGAAGTCGACTACGCCGACATCGCCCAGCCATGAGCCGCGCTCACGTGATTCGCCCGGCCGGGGCCGGGCACGAAACCCTGTACGTGCTGTTGGCCAGCTTGCTGATAGTGGCGTTGGCGGCTGGCGTGGTGTCGCTGCGCGGCGAGCGCGAGGACGAACAGGCCATCGCCAGCCACCAGATCGACGCCCGCCGCGACCTCACTGCGGCCGAGCAAGGCCTCTACACCGACCTGCGGGTGGCATTCGACGAGATCCAGTTGCTGCGTGAAGAAAACGCCGCTGCACCTGGGGTACAGGCCCTGGCCGATGAAGGCCTGCCACCATTCGTGGTCGACGCCGGCAGCCAGAGCCGGGGCAGCCACCAATGGACCTGGCTGGAGGCTGGCGCCTACCTGGGCCGCAGCCAGGCACCCGAAATTGCCGGCAGCCTGCTGCTGATCCTGCCACCCGACAGCACCGGCCAGGCCGATATCTGGTTGCGCCGCGACAGCGCCGCAATCATCCCGGATGACCTCGGCCAGGCGGCACTGATCGCCGCTGGCTGGCAACAGGTGGTCAGCCACTACGACGCCGGGGTTACCCGCGAACACCGCCACTGAACCGAAGGACTCGCCCATGTTTCGCTCCGCCCTCGCCCTGCTCCTGGCCCTGGCCCTGCCGGCAATGGCTCTGGCCGATAACGGCAAGCCGCTGCGTATCGGCATCACCTTGCACCCCTACTACAGCTACGTGAGCAACATCGTTGGCGACAAGGCCGAGGTGGTGCCGCTGATTCCGGCGGGCTTCAACCCGCACGCCTACGAGCCCCGGGCCGAAGACATCAAGCGCATCGGCACCCTGGACGTGGTGGTGCTCAATGGCGTTGGCCATGACGACTTTGCCGACCGCATGATCGCTGCCAGTGAAAAACCTGATATCGCCACGATCGAGGCCAACCAGAACGTACCGCTGCTGGCAGCTACCGGCATTGCCGCACGCGGTGCCGGCAAGGTGGTCAACCCGCACACTTTCCTGTCGATCAGCACGACCATTGCCCAGGTCAACAACATTGCCCGCGAGCTGGGCAGGCTCGACCCGGACAATGCCCGGTTCTACACGCAGAACGCCCGGGCCTACGCCAAACGCCTGCGTGGCTTGCGTGCCCAGGCACTGGCCAAGGTCACCGAGGCCCCCAGCGCTACCTTCCGCGTGGCCACCATCCACGCTGCCTACGACTACCTGGTCCGCGACTTCGGCCTGGAAGTGACCGCCGTGGTCGAACCCGCCCATGGTATCGAGCCGAGCCCGGCGCAGCTGAAGAAGACCATCGACCAGCTCAAGGCACTGGACGTGAGGGTGATCTTCTCGGAAATGGACTTCCCCTCAGCCTATGTCGAAACCATCCAGCGTGAGTCTGGTGTGCGCCTTTACCCCCTTACCCACATTTCCTATGGCGAATACACCAAGGACAAGTACGAAGTGGAAATGAAGCGCAACCTCGACACCGTGGTCCGCGCCATTCAGGAGAACCGCGCATGACCGCCGCTGCCAACCTGGCAACGGCCTGCGGGCCGCGCATCACCTTTGCCGATATCGACCTGACCCTGGGCCGCACCCGTATCCTCGAACAGGTCAGCTTCACCGTTGCCCCGGGCAGCGTGCACGCCATCGTCGGCCCCAACGGCGGCGGCAAGAGTTCGCTGATCAAGACCCTGCTCGGGCAAATGCCCCACCATGGTGAACTGACCCTGCACTGGCCAGGGCAAGGCGAGGTGATCGGCTACGTCCCGCAGGCGCTGGAGTTCGACCGCGGGCTGCCAATGACCGTGGATGATTTCATGGCCGCCATGTGCCAGCGGCGCCCGGCCTTCCTGGGTTTGTCGCGCAGGGTGCAGCCTGCCATCGATGCTGCGTTGGCGCGGGTTGGCATGCTGGAAAAGCGCAAGCGGCGCATGGGGGCCTTGTCGGGCGGTGAGCGCCAGCGGGTGCTGCTGGCCCAGGGGCTCATCCCCGAACCACAACTGCTGGTGCTGGACGAGCCGATGTCGGCGCTCGATGAAGCCGGCATTCAGGTGTTCGAACAACTGCTGCTGGCCTGGCGCCAGGCGGGGACCACTGTGTTGTGGATCGAACACGACCTGGAAGCGGTGCTGCGCCTGGCCGACCGGGTTACCGGGCTGAGCCGCCAGGTACTGTTCGACGCCCCGCCAGCCCAGGCCCTGACGCCGGAGCGCCTGCTGGGCCTGTTTTCCGTCCACCCGCGTAGCGAGAGCATTGCCTGATGAGTTTCGAAACCTTTCGCCAAACGGTCCAGGACTGGGCCACTGCCGGCTACCTGCCCGAGGCGCTGGCCTATGGCTTCGTGGTCAATGCCTTGCTCGCCGGCCTGATGATTGGCCCGGTGCTGGGTGGCCTGGGCACCCTGGTGGTGGTCAAGCGCTTTGCATTCTTTTCCGAAGCGGTCGGCCATGCCGCACTGACCGGCGTGGCTATCGGCATCCTGCTGGGCGAGCCCTACACCGGGCCTTATGGCAGCCTGTTCGGTTACTGCCTGCTGTTCGGCATCCTGCTGAACTTCCTGCGTAACCGCACCGGGTTGTCACCGGACACACTGATCGGCGTATTCCTCTCGGTGTCGCTGGCGCTGGGCGCCAGCCTGCTGCTGATGCTGGCGGGCAAGATCAATGTGCACATCCTCGAGAACGTGCTGTTCGGTTCGGTGCTGACCGTGAGCGGGCAGGACCTGGTGGTACTGGGCATCGTCGCCGTACTGGTGCTGGCCTTGGCGCTGCCGCTGTACAACCGCATCATGCTGGCCAGCTTCAACCCGCAGTTGGCTGCTGTACGCGGCGTGGCGGTGAAAACACTGGACTACCTGTTCGTGGTGCTGGTGACCCTGGTCACCGTGGCTGCAGTGAAGGTGATCGGGGCCATTCTGGTCGGTGCGTTGCTGGTGATCCCGGCTGCCGCCGCGCGCCTGGTCAGCCAGTCACTGAAGGGCTTTTTCTTCCTCTCGGTGCTCATCGCCACCATCAGCACGTTGTTCGGCATCCTGCTACCGATCGTGTTCGACCTGCCGGTGCCGTCGGGTGCCGCGATCATCCTGGTTGCCGGTCTCTGCTTCGCCCTCGCTGCGCTCGCCCGCGCCCTCGTTCCCCGCCTGCAAGGAAACCCGGCATGAACCTGAAACACCTGACCCTGGCACTGGCCCTGGCCAGCCTGCCGTCGCTGTCTTTCGCCACGCAGGTGCTGACCACCTTGCCGATCACCCACAGCCTGGCCAGCGCCCTGCTCGAGGGGACCGGCGTACAACTCAAGCGCGCAGCCCCGGCCAACCTGCCGGCCAGTCGCCAGCCGTCGTACTTCAGCGGCCGTGGTGGCGCCAGCCTGGACAAGGCTGCGCAACAGGCCGATGCGGTGATCGGCGTACGTTCGATCTGGCGCGACGACCCGCTGTACCCGATGGCCCGGCGCAGCAATATCCGCATTGTCGAGATCGATGCCGCACGACCGGTGGACGGCGCCTTGCCAGGTATCGCGGTGAGTGGCGACGATGCCTACAACGCCTACCCGTGGCTGAACCCGACCAATCTGGGGCGCATGGCCGACGTCGTGGCCAACGACCTGGAACGCCTTGCGCCGAGCGAAAGAACGAAAATCCAGGGCAACCTGGCCGCCCTCAAGCGCCAGCTGTTGGAACTTGCCGCCAGCAGCCAGACGCAGTTGGCCAAGGTCGACAATCTCACAGTGGTCAGCCTGTCGCCGCGGTTGGGTTACCTGGCCAGCGGCCTGAACCTGGATGTGGTGCAGCAGCCGCTGCCAACGGCGTGGGATGCTGCCGCGCTGAAGGCGCTGGAGGCCAACCTGAAGGCACAGGATGTGGCGTTGGTGCTGGACCATCGCCAACCGGAGCCGGCGCTGGCCGCAGCGATCCAGGCGGCCGGCGCGAAACTGGTGGTGGTGGACAGCGACCCGGATGATGCGTTTGCCGGGTTGAAGGCCAGTGTCGAACAAGTCGTCGGGGCACTTGGCGAAAGCTGATCAACAGTCCGTCGCAAATCCTGGGGCCGCTATGCGGCCCTTTCGCGCTGCAAGGCCGCGCCTGCCTCGGCAGGGGCGACATTGACAGTGCACCTGGGCGCTAGCGCTTCATGCACCGTTGATAACGCTCGTCCACCCGCCCTGCAAACCACGCCGTGGTCAGCTTGCGGGTAATCTTCGGGCTCTTCAGTTCGATTCCCGGCAGCACCGCTCGCGGTAGCGGCTTGCCAGCGGCGGCGTCGGCCAGGGCAAATACCCCGGCGTACAGCTTGCTGTCCTCGAACGCCAGGCTGTCGCCGTCCTCCAGTTGGCGGCGAATCTGCGGGTTGCGCAGCCCCAGCTTCCCGCCCACTTTGCGCGCCGCCGTTTCGGTCGCGCCCGGCATGATCGACCCCGGTGCGATCAGGTCGCCGTCCAGCGCCAGGCGCACACCCGTGACCTTGCTCAGCGCCGCTTGAAACGCCGCATTGCGGCTGGCGTACCAGCCGGCATTGAAATCGGCGAAGCGGTAGAGCGGGCGTTCGTAGCTGGCTGGGTAACCCAACAAGTGGGCGATACCGAAGTACATGCCACCGCGCCGGGTGAACACCTCCTGGCGAATGCTGCCGTCATGGCTGTAGGGGTACCCCTGCGCATGCTGTTCGGCAAAGTCGATGCTGACCTGCATCGGCCCGCCGGTATGCACCGGGTTCAGCCCGCCAAGCAAGGTCCTGCCCAACGGGAGCCGGGCAATGACCTCGTCGTACAATTCGCTCAACTGTTTCTCGCTGCGCACTGCCTGTAGCCGCTGCTGGTAGCTTTGGCCGTTGCCAGACGGCGTTTTCAACGCACCATCGATCAGCAGCCTGGGGATGTGCAGGCGCGCGGCGCGGCGGTCGATTTCTTCTCGGGCGATACGCCCCAGGTTGGGCACCTGTGGGTCGGCCGTGAAGGTCGACTCCTGCTCGGTGACCGCCAACACCGCACACAGGTTGCTCTTGCTGGGGGTGATGCGCTGGGCCTCGAAGGCCACCTGGATGTCCTTGGCCCAGCCCTCGCGGTCGCGGGCTTGCGTGGGCAGCAACCGCAGCAGTTGGGCGCGAACCTCGGCCGGGTCCGCTGCGGGCAATTCTTCGCGGCGCCCAGCGCAACCTTGCAGCAGTACAAGGGCCATCATGCCTGCCGCCCATAACCAGCCGTTCAGGGCTGTTCACCGACCAGGTAGGTCTTGCTGATGTGGCGGAACAACGGATGCGCCGCACTCCCCATCAGTTCGAACAGCACCATTTCCCGGGTCACTACCTGCGCACCGGCTTCGCGCATGCGCGCCAGGCCCGCCGCCTTGCTGGCCGCCGTGCGGCTGTCACAGGCATCTTCGACCACGAACACCTGCTTGCCCAGCGCCAGCAGGCCGAGCACGGTCTGCAGCACGCAGACATGGGTTTCCATGCCACACACGATCACCTGTTCACGGGCCATCAGGCTGTCGGGCAAGCATTGGGCGGCAACGCAGGAAAAATGGCTTTTCTCCACCACCTGGGCGGCCGGTGCCGACGCCAGCAACTCGGCCAGGGTGTGGCCCAGACCCTTGGGGTACTGTTCGGAAATCACCACCGGCAGCTCCAGCTCGGCGGTCGCCGCCAGCAGCCAGCGGGCCCGCGCCCGGGTGCCTTCGGCGTCGCTCATGGCGCCGATGAGCTTTTCCTGGATGTCGACGACCAGCAGCGTGGCCTTGTGTGGATCGATCAGCATGCTCTGCCCCTTGTCTGGGAAAAGGCCTAGCCTCCCCCAGGCAAGCGGTGACGTCAATCAGGCGGACAGGCGCAACGGTTGCAGCAAGGCAGTGAGGGCGTCGAGCACACGGTCTTCATGCTCGTGGATGAAGAAGTGCCCGCCGGGGAACATCTGCAGCGAAAACTCGCCGTGGGTTTCTTTGCCCCAGGCCCGTAGTTGCTCGTCATTGGCCCGGTCATCAGTGCCGGCCAGCACATGCAGCGGGCAGCTCAGGGCCGGCCGCTGACGGTAGGCGTAGGTGCCGCACAGCAGGAAATCGGCGCGCAGTGTCGGCAAGGTCAGGCTCATCAACTCGGCATTGGCCAGCACTTCCTCGGGCGTACCTTGCAGCTCACGCAGCTCGCTGATCAGCTCGGCGTCGGTTTTTGGCTCGCGCCAGTGCCTGCCATCGTAATCTTCGCGCCGGGTCGGGGCCGCCGTGCCGCAGGCAAACAACGCCAGCGGCGCCGGGCAGCCCAGCGCTTGCAGCTCATGCGCCAGCTCGAAGGCCAGCAAGGCACCCAGGCTGTGGCCCAGCAACGCATAGGGTGCATTGGCGGCCAGGTGCTGCTCGCTGGCCAGTTGCCGGGCCAGCGCCTGCATGTCGGTGTGCAGCGGCTCGGCCATGCGTGCGCCGCGCCCGGGCAGCTCCACCGGGCGTACCTGCACCCACGACGGCAGCTTGCGCCGCCAGCGGCTGTAGACCATGGCGCTGGCGCCCGAGTAAGGCAGGCACAGCAGGTTCAGTGCGGTCACTGGGCGGCGGCTTCGGCCATTTTCTGGCGCAGGCTGAGGGGGCGCATGTCGGTCCACACCTCGTCGATGTACGCCAGGCAGTCCTTTTTCAGGCCACTTTTGCCCACTGCACGCCAGCCGTTGGGGATGGCTTTGTAGTCGGGCCAGATCGAGTATTGCTCTTCGTGGTTGACCACTACCTGGAACTGGATATCTTCGCGGTCGAATACAGAAGTCATTGCCTGTCTCCTTGAATGATGAGTACCGCTGCGCGCTTGGCGCAGGAGGCTTTCAAGTAGACGTAGCAAGCCGGCGGAAAATTAACTTCATCTCATGCATCGCGCAGCAGGTCGTGGGTATCGAGCAGGCGGAACGCAACCTCGGGATTGCGTTCCAGCCCGCGGCGGATCGCCGCCGGGATCGCCTGCCGGGTCTTGCGGCACAGCCCGGGCTGGTTATCCAGTTCGATGACGATGCCGCGCATGGTCCGCACTTCATTGAAGCCCGGGGCGATGTGCACGCGAATGCCGAGATTGTCGAACAGGCGTTGTTGCAGGCGCTGCAGGTCTTCAAGGTCTTTCAGGTTTTCCAGGCGCTCGAGCAGGCGCTTTTCTTCCTGGCGGGTCAGCAGGAGGATGCGCTGGGCGGTCTGCGGGTGGTCGGCCAGTTGTTCGCGGCCACAAATGCAGGCGCCAGGGGGGCAAGGCTGGCGCAACGGTGGAGAGCTGGTCATGGGCCAAGCATAGCCAGTTTTTGCGGGTGCTTGTAGAAGCGGTCTTTTGTCGCCCGTGCCCTGGCTTTACAACTGCAGCAAGCGCTCACGCAGGAAGTTCACGAACCCTTGCACCGGCCGCGCCACCTGCCGGTGCTGCGGGTACACTGCCGACAGCTGCAAAGCTGGCGGCCGCCAGTCATCCAGCACCGTGACCAGGCGCCCATCGGCCAGCGCTTGGCCTACGATGAAGGTCGGCAGGTAAGTCACACCCATGCCGGCAATCGCCGCGTCCCTTAGGATTTCACCATTGTTCGCGCGCATGCGCCCGGCCACCTGAATCGCCTGGGCCTTGCCAGCCTGCCGAAACTGCCACTGCACCTGCCGCGAATGCCCATACGGCAGGCAGTCATGCCCGGCCAGGTCCTCCGGCCTGGCCGGCACACCGCGCGCCGCCAGGTAGGCCGGGCTCGCGCAGTACACCCGCTGCACATCGGCGATGCGCCGGGCGATCAGGCTGGAGTCCTCCAGCGCGCCAATCCGCAACGCCAGGTCATAGCCTTCGCCGATCAGGTCCACCGCCCGATCACTGAGGTCCACCTCCACATCCACCTGCGCATGCAACTGCAGGAACTCGGTCAGCAAACAGCCCAGGTGCGCCATGGCGAACGACAATGGCGCGCTCAGGCGCAAGGTGCCGCGCAAGGCCTGGGCCTGGCCGCTGATGTCGTGCTCCACCTGCTGCACTTCACCGAGCAGGCGCATGGCCGACTGGTAGTACTGCTGGCCCAGCGGCGTGGCGTCCAGGCGCCGGGTGGAGCGGTTGAGCAGGCGCACGCCCAGGCGCGCTTCGAGTTGCATCAGGCGCCGGCTCACCGATTGCTTGGACATCCCCAGGCGGTCGGCGGCGGCGGTGAAACTGCCGGCCTCCATCACCTGGGCAAAGATTCGCATGTCTTCGTAGGGGTTCATTGTCTCGCTCTTGGTGACAGTAAAACGCTTTATAGCGGCTTTTTCCCACGAGCGCACCTGCCTAATCTACGCACAGGTCGCAGCGATGGCCCAGCAGGCCAGGCAAGACGCCCACCCCCGACACTTGCACAGAAAAGGATTCGCCCATGAATATTGTCCACAAAACACTCACCGCCTCGCTTCTGGCGCTGTCCGTTTCCAGCGCGTTCGCAGCGGGGAGCCCCGGCGTGGAGCAACGCACCCAGGCCTTCCTCGAAGCCCTGGAGCAAGGCGGCGGCAAGCCACTGGAGCAACTCAGCCCGAAAGATGCCCGCGCGGTGCTGACCGGCGCCCAGGCCTCGGTCAAGGTTGACCTCTCCGGGATCGAGGTGAAGGAACGCACCATCGAGGCCGACGGCCAGTCGATCAAGCTACAGGTGGTTCGCCCGGCCAATGTCAAAGGGGCGTTGCCGGTATTCATGTTCTTCCACGGCGGTGGCTGGGTGCTCGGCGACTTCCCGACCCACCAGCGGCTGATCCGTGACCTGGTGGTTGGCTCTGGGGCAGTGGCGGTGTATGTCGACTACACCCCGTCGCCGGAGGCGCACTACCCGACCGCGATCAACCAGGCCTATGCCGCGACCCGCTGGGTGGCCGAGCACGGCCAGCAGATCGGCGTGGATGGCAAGCGGCTGGGCGTGGCTGGCAACAGCGTCGGTGGCAACATGGCGGCGGTCGTGGCGCTGAAGGCCAAAGAAGCTGGCACCCCGGCCCTGCGCTTCCAGCTGTTGCTGTGGCCGGTGACGGACGCCAGCTTCGAAACCGCTTCGTACAAACAGTTTGCCGAAGGGCACTTCCTGACCACCGGCATGATGAAGTGGTTCTGGGACAACTACACCACGGATGCCAAGGCGCGGGAACAGATCTACGCCGCGCCGCTGCGAGCTACCACCGAACAGTTGCAAGGCTTGCCGCCAGCGCTGGTGCAAACAGCCGAGTTCGACGTGCTGCGTGATGAAGGTGAGGCCTATGCCCGCAAGCTGAATGCCGCCGGCGTGCCGGTGACCTCGGTGCGCTACAACGGCATGATCCATGACTATGGGCTGCTCAACCCGCTGAGCCAGGTACCGGCGGTCAAGGCGGCAATGCGCCAGGCTGGCGCCGAACTCAAAGCGCACCTGAACTGAGCCCATGCCCGGAAGACCTGCCCAGGCCCAATCGAGATGTTGGCGCTCGGTCACCTGGGCTTGGCCCGAATGCTGATAAAACTGCCAGTAGCCGCCACTTTTTTCCTGTGCGCAAATTGCACCAAAGCCCACGATAGCTATGCGTGCGGCTGTGCTACTCCACTCAGAAAAAGGTGCTCGCCAATGTGGACACGAATAGCCCTGTCGCTTCTAACCCAGGCAAGTTTGATCGGTTGCGTGTCGCACACGTCCCCTGTGCTGCCTGCCCGTCCGCCCGCGCAGACTCAGGCACTCACAAGCGCAACAGCCAAGTCACAGCAGTTGATCGAATTGAACAAGCGGGGTGAACAGGCGGTTACGCAACTGAAAGTCTGGTACGACTCGGTCACCGAAGACTGTGGTGGGCCTGACAAACCCAGCTACCTGTGCAGCGGTTTTGAAATGCGTGCCACCGGTTTCAGCCCAGAATCGCTACCTTGGGACCCGAGCCGCAAGCACTTGGATAAAGGCGCCATAGCGTTTTCCTGGGTGCGCCGTGACACCAACTTCGGCAGGGCGGCGGAACGCTTCAATGGTTATTTGTTCCCGCCGCTGCAGGCCATCCCGCACGGCAAGCTGCGCGAGCTCGAAGTACTGTGCACCTTCCCCATCGATGGTGGCACGGACAACCGCGAAACCGCGCAGGGGTGCGGCCCGCATGATGGGTTTGAGAGCACCACGGATGCGTGCCAGAAGGTCGGCGTGAAGGATGCCGAAGCGTGGTTGGCAACGTACAGCGAAGATGACATCAGAAAATCAAGAGTCTGCGGGTGGGACCTTCGCGAAGCACCCGCGAACATGAGGGCCCGGTGGTTCGAGATGCCGATAAAAGTCAGGGCAGGTTTGAGCGCCGATGCGTGGATGGGCTACAACGAGATTTTGCTTCCAGCCTGGCAAGTCGGCGTGGGCGCCAACTTGCCTGTTGTTGCATTTTTCTATGTCGAGGGTCAGACGCAGGCTGGCTTGCTGGCGCAGTTCGACCAGTTCCGGTATCACGCAGCGTATGGCCAGGCGGTGCCTGTAATCCGAATCAAGCTGCCCACGGCGAAGGATCAGGTTATGCAGCTAACCTACGATGAGCAAGACCAAGCGGTAGGTCGCCCCATCGTGACTTCGGAGGTCGATTTCGAGTCCGAGCAGGTCGGTGACCGCAAGGAATTCAAGGTTGACCAGACGACATTCAAACTACATGGCACGGGTGGGGTCAGCGACGATTCGCACAGCGGCGATGGAAGCGCCATAAAGGCAAAACATCTTACGTTCGACGGTTCAACCGAAATTCTGCTGCCTGGCACAGGTACCCGCCGCGTAAGTTACGACTGGGGGTGCAGTGATCTATGTACCAGAGATCTCACCTTCACGGACAACCACAAACGGCTCAGTGACCGTGAAGGTATGCATTATGGGTCCGATGAGCTAACGGTGAACGGCCCTGAAATCCTGCACCTTCACATGGTTGAAGACGGCGAAAATCCGCGCATGGTCATCGACAACGTGCACGTTACGCAAGCGCCTTGAGCTTCTGTTTTGCCAGTAGTGGCCCTATCGCCGGCTCGCCGGCGTCAGGGGCATCAACCAACACTCACGGCCCCACCCCTTCAACGATGATCACGTCGGCCTTCGCTACCCCTTGGCGATGGCTGCACGCCTCCTGGTACAGCTCAGACCGGTAACACGCCACCGCCTGCGCGTAGGAATCGAATTCGATCACCACGCTACGCTGAGGTGTGGGCCGCCCTTCCAGCGCCTCGCTGCGCCCGCCACGGGCCAGAAAGCGGCCACCGAACGCCTGGAAGGCAGCCGGGGCGCGTTGGGTGTATTGCTGGTACTGCTCCGGGTCGGTCACGTCCACATGGGCGATCCAATAGGCCTTCATGCGCCTTCTCCTGATTAGCCGATACTTGTGTATGATGGTATACCATAAAAATGACACCACCACAGCGAGCGTGCAACATGGCTTTCAACACCATCGAGGAACTTCTCGAGGACTACCGGCAAGGCAAGATGGTCCTGCTGGTGGATGACGAGGACCGCGAAAACGAAGGCGACCTGCTGATCGCCGCCGAGCGTTGCGACGCCCAGGCCATCAACTTCATGGCCCGCGAAGCGCGGGGCCTGATCTGCCTGACCCTGACCGACGATCACTGCCAACGCCTGGGGCTGGAGCAGATGGTACCGGCCAACGGCAGTGTGTTCAGCACCGCGTTCACCGTGTCGATCGAAGCTGCCACGGGCGTCACTACGGGCATCTCTGCCGCCGACCGGGCACGTACCGTGGCCGCCGCCATGGCCCCCACGGCCCGCCCCGAAGACCTGGTCCAACCCGGCCATATATTCCCCCTGCGTGCCCGCGAAGGCGGCGTGCTGACCCGCGCCGGCCACACCGAAGCGGGTTGCGACCTTGCGCGCCTGGCCGGCTTCAGCCCGGCCTCGGTGATCGTCGAAGTGCTCAACGACGACGGCACCATGGCGCGTCGCCCGGACCTAGAGGTGTTCGCTGCACGGCATGGCATCAAGATCGGTACCATCGCCGACCTGATCCACTACCGCCTGAGCACCGAGCAGACCATCAAGCGCATCGGCGAACGTGAACTGCCGACCGTGCATGGCACCTTCCGCCTGGTTACCTATGAAGACCGTATCGAAGGTGGCGTGCACATGGCCATGGTAATGGGCGACATCCGCCGCGAGCAGCCAACCCTGGTCAGGGTGCATGTGATCGACCCCCTGCGCGACCTGGTTGGTGCCGAGTACGCCGGCCCCGCCAACTGGACCCTGTGGGCGGCACTGCAGAAGGTGGCCGAGGAAGGCAGCGGCGTGGTGGTGGTCCTGGCCAACCATGAATCCTCGCAGGCATTGCTGGAGCGGGTACCACAGCTGACCCAACCGGTGCGGCCTTACCAGCGCGGGCAGTCCAAGGTGTACTCGGAAGTGGGCACCGGAGCACAAATTCTGCAGGACCTGGGGGTGGGCAAGCTGCGCCACCTGGGGCCGCCGCTGAAATATGCGGGGCTGGCGGGTTATGAGCTGGAGGTGGTGCAGAGCATTCCCTTTGAGCCAGGCCTGGTGGGCTGACGCAGTGCCTTGTAGGCGCGGCCTTGCGTCGCGCCTACAGGGGTTCGCGCAAGCATGCAGAGGACAGAGTGATGGCCGGTCGCCTCGTACCTCTTGCCAAAAGTTTGGAATACCATAATATGATATCCCGTAGACCTTAAATCTGCTGGCCGGCATCCACAACGCCAGATGGCCATCGACACTTTGTTTTAGCTGCTCCCCGAACACTATTGGCGGGCGCACCACAAGCCCAGCCTCGAATAACAAAAGCAACGAGGGCGTAACCATGCTGTTGAGCAAACGTGTAACCGCAGTGCTGTCTGCCAGCCTGCTGACCCTGGCATGTCAGGCCGCCCAAGCCGCCGACAGCCTCAACTTCGTCAGCTGGGGCGGGACCACCCAGGACGCCCAGAAAGAAGCGTGGGCCGTTCCTTTCACCAAAGCGACCGACATCAAGGTAGTCCAGGACGGCCCGACCGACTATGGCAAGCTCAAGGCCATGGTCGAGAGCGGTAACGTGCAATGGGACGTGGTCGACGTGGAAGCCGACTTTGCCCTGCGCGCCGCCAGCGAAGGCTTGCTCGAACCCCTCGATTTCACCCAGATCAAGCGCGACAAGATCGACCCACGCTTTGTGTCCGACCACGGTGTCGGCTCGTTCTTCTTCTCCTTCGTGCTCGGTTACAACGAAGGCAAGCTCGGTGCCAACAAGCCAGTCGACTGGGCCGCGCTGTTCGACACCAAGACCTACCCTGGCAAACGCGCCTTGTACAAATGGCCCAGCCCAGGCGTGCTGGAACTGGCCCTGCTGGCCGACGGTGTAGCCCCCGACAAGCTCTACCCCCTGGACCTGGACCGCGCCTTCAAAAAGCTCGACACCATCAAGAAGGATATCGTCTGGTGGGGCGGTGGCGCTCAGTCGCAGCAATTGCTGGCCTCTGGTGAAGCTGCGCTGGGCCAGTTCTGGAACGGTCGCGTCTACGCCCTGCAGCAAGACGGTGCCCCGGTGGGTGTGAGCTGGAAGCAGAACCTGGTCATGGCCGATTTCCTGGTCATCCCCAAGGGCGCCAAGAACAAGGACGCGGCCATGAAGTTCCTGGCCAACGCCAGCAGCGCCGAAGGCCAGGCCGAGTTCGCCAACAAGACCGCCTACGCGCCGGTCAACGTCGACAGCGTGGCCAAGCTGGACAAGGACCTTGCACCCAACCTGCCTACCGCCCATGCCCAGGACCAGGTCACCCTCGACTTCGCCTACTGGGCCAAGAACGGCCAGGCCATCGCCGCGCGCTGGAATGAGTGGTTGGTCAAATGAAAGTCGCCATCAACGCCCTGCATAACGCGCAAGTTGCCCCCACGGGAGCCGGCGCTCCGGGCACCGTACCGCGCCGCGTGGGCCTGAGCCAGCGCTGGAAAGGCAGCCGCAACCTGCTGCCGGCCTTGCTGTTCCTGGGTCTGTTCTTCTTCGCGCCGCTGATCGGCCTGTTGCTGCGCGGGGTACTGGAGCCAACGCCCGGGCTGGGCAACTACGAGCAGCTGTTCGC
Organism: Pseudomonas sp. MB-090624; assembly: GCF_003205245.1. Taxonomy (NCBI): domain Bacteria; kingdom Pseudomonadati; phylum Pseudomonadota; class Gammaproteobacteria; order Pseudomonadales; family Pseudomonadaceae; genus Pseudomonas; species Pseudomonas sp. MB-090624. Next base: position 91,913 of record NZ_QJRK01000025.1, read on the forward strand.
CAACTCGGCTTACGCACGGGTGCTGTTCAACACCTTCTCGGTGGCCGGTGTGGTCACCCTGATCAGCGTGCTGCTGGGGTTCCCGCTGGCGTGGGCCATCACCCTGGTGCCCAAAGGCTGGGGCCGCTGGCTGCTGAACATCGTGCTGCTGTCGATGTGGACCAGCCTGCTGGCACGCACCTACTCGTGGCTGGTGCTGCTGCAGAGTTCGGGGGTAATCAACAAGGCGTTGATGGCCATGGGCATCATCGATGCCCCGCTGGAGATGGTGCATAACCTGACCGGTGTAGTGATCGGCATGAGCTACATCATGATCCCGTTCATCGTGCTGCCGCTGCAGGCGACCATGCACGCCATCGACCCGATGGTGCTGCAGGCAGGCTCGATCTGTGGCGCCAGCCCGTGGACCAACTTCTGGAAGGTGTTCCTGCCACTGTGCCGCTCGGGGCTGTTTTCCGGGGCGCTGATGGTGTTCGTGATGTCGCTCGGTTACTACGTCACCCCGGCACTGCTGGGCGGGGCGCAGAACATGATGCTGCCGGAATTCATCATCCAGCAGGTGCAGTCGTTCCTCAACTGGGGCCTGGCCAGCGCCGCCGCCGCACTGCTGGTGTTGATCACCCTGGTGCTCTTCTACCTGTACCTGAAGCTGCAGCCGGAGTCCCCGGTTGGCAACCCGAGGTAAACCGCCATGCTCCTTTCCCCCAATGCCATGGGCCGCCCGCTGCGCACAGGCCTGTACCTGACCACCGGGGTGATCGCAGCCTTCCTGCTGCTGCCGGTAGTGTTCATCGTGTTGCTGTCGTTCGGGTCGTCGCAGTGGCTGGTCTTCCCGCCGCCCGGCTGGACGCTCAAGTGGTACGGCCAGTTCTTTTCCAACCCTGAGTGGATGGAGGCTGCACTGGCCAGCTTCAAGGTGGCCGTGCTGACCACCGTTGCAGCGGTGCTGCTGGGGTTACCCAGCGCGTTCGCCCTGGTGCGTGGCCGCTTCCCGGGCCGTGAACTGCTGTACGGGCTGTTCACCATGCCAATGATCGTGCCGCTGGTGATCATTGCGGTGGCGGTGTACGCGCTGTTCCTCAAGCTGGGCTATACCGGCACGCTGTTCGCGTTCGTGGTCAGCCATGTGATCGTTGCCCTGCCCTTCACCATCATTTCGATCATCAACTCGCTGAAGCTGTTCGACCAGTCGATCGAGGATGCCGCCGTGATCTGCGGCGCGTCGCGCCTGCAGGCAATCTTCAAGGTCACCTTCCCGGCCATTCGCCCGGGGATGATTGCCGGGGGCCTGTTCGCCTTCCTGGTGTCCTGGGATGAAGTGGTACTGAGCGTGATGATGGCCAGCCCCGACCTGCAGACCTTGCCAGTGAAGATGTGGACCACCCTGCGCCAGGACCTGAGCCCGGTGATCGCCGTGGCCTCGACCTTGCTGATCGGCCTTTCGCTGCTGGTCATGTTCATTGCCGCCGCCTTGCGCCGGCGCACCGAAAACGCCTGAGCGCGGAGATAACAACAATGAGTGCAGTGATCAAAGACAACGCGCACGGCAAAACCTTGGTCAGCCTGCGTGGCCTGAACAAGCACTACGGCGACTTCACCGCCGTGGACAACCTCGACCTGGAGATCCAGGACGGCGAGTTTCTGACCTTCCTCGGCTCCAGCGGCTCGGGCAAGTCCACCACCCTGTCGATGCTGGCCGGTTTCGAAACGCCGAGCAGCGGCGAGATCCTGGTCGACGGCCAGTCGCTGGTCAACGTGCCGCCGCACAAGCGTGATATCGGCATGGTGTTCCAGCGTTACTCGTTGTTCCCGCACCTGAACGTGCGCGACAACATCGCCTTTCCGCTGGCCATTCGCAAACTCAATGCGGGCGAAACCAGCAAGCGCGTCGATGCCATGCTCAAGCTGGTGCAACTGGAACAGTTCGCCCACCGCAAGCCGGCGCAGATGTCCGGCGGCCAGCAGCAACGTGTGGCGATTGCCCGCGCGTTGGTGTACGAGCCACGCATTCTGCTGATGGACGAGCCGCTCGGGGCCTTGGACAAGAAGCTGCGAGAAGACCTGCAGGACGAGCTGCGTCAACTGCACCGCCGCCTCGGCATCACCATTGTCTACGTGACCCACGACCAGGAAGAGGCCATGCGCCTGTCGCAGCGCATTGCCATTTTCAGCCACGGCAAGATCGTTGGCCTGGGCACCGGCTACGACCTGTACCAGAACCCGCCGAATGCGTTTGTGGCGTCGTTCCTGGGCAACTCCAACTTCCTGCGGATCAAGGCCAGCAGCAACGGCGCAGCCAGCTTCGAAGGCCAGCCGGTGGCCATCCGCCTGACCCCGGGGCTGGCAGCCTCGTAGGATGCGCTGATCATGGTCCGCCCGGAAAAAGCCCTGGCCCTGACTGCCGAACAAGCCGCGCGCCAGCCGCTGCCGGCAGGCTGGAACGAGGTCAGCGCCAAGGTTGGCGAGGTACTGTTCCTGGGGGAAAGCCAAACCTGCCATGTGGTCACTGCTGGTGGTACCGAACTGACGGTCAAGGCACTGTCTGCAGCGGGTATGCCGATGCAGCCAGGGGACAGCGTGAAGGTGCGCTGGGCAGTGGCAGATGCCTGCATCTACACCGAATGGGCCGAGAGCGACCTGAGCAAATCGGCCGGCGCGCATTGAGACCGCCAGGGCCGCCTTGCGGCCCATCGCCGGCAAGCCGGCTCCCACAGGGATCGCATCAGGGCTGACATGTGTTTGCCACAAGGTATGCAGCGCCTGTTAGAGCGAGCGCCGCCCGCGCGGCGCATCGCGAGCTGCGCTCGCTCCTTGTATGTTGTGACTGGCCTGGCGGGAGAAGTTATTCTCGTCAGGCTGAAGAAGCACTTCCGGGGAGGCCGATCGCTCCTGAAGG